>CACXRO010000054.1 GCA_902770045.1 uncultured bacterium | reverse complement strand
TGCAAGTTTCTCTTGCGTTTAGTCCTTGAGAATACGGGGTGGGATTGAAAGGCAGGATATTTCCCATCATTCCTTCCTAGGAAGGAAACCCGCATTTACATCTGGACAAGGTTTCGTGTATCCTTTCGGCACCCGGACGGATTCGGCGGCGGGTGCCGCCGGTCGATGCCGGAACACAGAAAGGGAACGAAACCATGAAACACATGGGACAAGACGAAAGGAACCGCATCGAGTTCATGCTCGGCTGCGGAAACAACGTGGCTGCCATAGCCAAAGCGCTCGGGAGGTCGGAGTCGACCATCTCGCGCGAACTGCTGAACCGCAGGATCGACAGCGACAAGCACTACGGATGCTCGAACAGGCTGTGCGCCCGCTTCGACGACTGCGCACGGACGGCATTCAAGGGCTTCCGCGACATCCGCAGGAGGAACTCCCCCGGATGCTTCGAGTCGTGCCCGGACTTCCGCGAGGCCGTGTGCGTCCGCCTGAACAGGGCCCCCTACGTCTGCAACGGATGCGAGCGCGAGCACGGCTGCCCGCTCAAGAAACGCTACTACATCGCCTCCGGCGCCCAGGCCAACTACAGGGGCATTCTCGTCAACTGCCGCAGCGGAGTCCATCCCGACGAGGCGACAGTCCGCAGGATGAGCGATGTCCTCACCCCCGCCGCACGGCAGGGCCAGTCCGTCGACGCGATAATCGCAGGCAATCCGGAGCTGTTCGGCGGATACGCGAGAAGCACGGTCTACGGATGGATCGAGGACGGCCTCTTCGCCGCGAAGAAGCACGACCTGCCCTTCGCCGGAACCCGCCGCAGGCCGCACAAGAGGCCGGAGACGAAGACCAATGCGAAATGCCGCGTCGGACGCACGCACGCGGACATGCTCGAATGGCTCAAGGCGAATCCCGGTGTCGTGCCGACGGAAGCGGACACGGTCATCGGCTCCGTGAGCGGCAAGGTCCTCTTCACCTTCATGATCCGCGGGAAACTGCCCCTCGCGTTCCTCAGGGACGCGAAGACGTCGCAGACCTTCACGCGCATCGTCAACATGCTCTGGGAGGTTGCGGGCCCCGAACTCTTCCGCAAGCTGTTCCGCTGCATGGTCCCGGACAACGGCACCGAGTTCAGCGACCCCGAGATGGTGGAGAACTACCGCCCGGACCCCGAGCACAACCCGTACAAGCTCATGCCGCGCGGCGTGAGGGTGTTCTACTGCGACCCATACTGCTCGTGCCAGAAGCCGCACATCGAGCGCTTCCACCTGGACCTGAGGCGCATTCTCCAGAAAGGCGTCTCGTTCAACCCGCTCAGCCAGGAGCAGGTCAACCTGATCATGTCGCACCTGAACAGCTATCCGAGGCCCTCTCTCGGAGGAAGGACCCCGCACGACCTGTTCGTCGAAGAGTTCGGCGACGAGGGAAAGAGGTTCCTCGACAAGCTCGGCATCGTCCGCATCCCGCAGGACCAGGTGACGCTGCATCCCTTCCTGCTCGGGCGCAAGTTCCAGAAGGCGGCAGACAAGGTGGTGCTCAAGAAGAACGGAGTGCTCGAACCGAAGAACACGGAAAAGTAAAATAGGCCCTCGCTAAAGGGCCTAGGACCAACCCGACGCCAGCGAAGCAACCGCAAGTTCACGTCTGGCACCGGGCAGCGGGAGCATTATACCAAAATTCAGGGGGCGGGTGTGCACGGAGCGGAGGGCGGAAGTCGCCTCTGGCATGTGAAGAGTGACGCTCAGCGCGGCCTGCACCATGCGGCGCGTCGCACAGTCGTCACTCTTCCCAAGCGACGAAAGCCCGAAGGGCGGAGTCGGAGCGGTGACCGTGGCGAGCTTCCGCACGCAGCGACAGAAGAATTTGCCAAAAGTTATCGGATAAACTTGCGTTTACTTCCAGAACTTGCATTCAGTTTTGAACACGACGGGCCGCGAAAAGTGAGCGTCGTTAGACGCGAACAAATCCGTGTGTTAAACCGAAACCGCACCCCTGCCAGTGCATCCGCGTTGCGGACGACCTTTGGTCGGGGGATATGCGTAAACTGCCGCGGGGACTGCCGCGGAGACCGATCCAGGATGCGCGGCGAGGAGCCATTCGCCCGCGTCCATACATCCAAGGTCGAAAAGCCGACAGGACTGGCAATGGAGAAGCGGCGAATCGCCTAAAAGAAACAAGTGGTGCCGATCCCAGAATACACGAAACCGAAGCGCTGAAGATGACGCTTCGGTCTGGTGCAACAAATTAACCTAGTGAATGTATGCAGCAGATGACAGCCGATGACAAACTTTTTTGAAAAAATCTCATTTCATGGGGACAGACCCCAGGAATTATGGGGGACAGACCCCAGGGGGTGGTGGACTAAAGTGACAATAATTCACGGATTAATGGCAGAAGCGCCGATTTTACTGTCTCGGCATTGAGGCGGTGGCCGCCCGCGAAGCTGCGCGACATGCCGGGGAAATGGCGCTCGAAGATCTCCCTGCCGCCGGCGGTGAGCTCGTCCTGGTCGCCGAAAAGGCCGTGGCAGAAGAGGGTGTCCTCCTCGGGGATGTCGTCGAACTGGTGCGCCTCCATCTCCCGGAAATGCTCGATCGTCTCCTTGTAGACGTGGAACTCGACCGACCCGTCGCGACGCTCGTTGAGCCACTTGTACTTGCCGACGTGGAGCACATGGAAGAGCCGCGAGGTGTCGAACGACGGATTCACGCAGATGCGCTCGACGCCGCGCATCTGCTGGGCGTAGGCACCGCCCATCGAGGTGCCGACCACCAGGTCCGGCGCCTCCTTCGCCACCAGCGCCTTCAGCATCGGCAGCGCCTCGGCGGGATCGACCGGGATGTCCGGCGCGACAACTCGCACGTCGTCCGCGAGCAGCTCGCGCCGGAGCAGCGCCACGGTGCCGCTGGCGCCGGACGAGGCGAAGCCGTGGAAATAGACGATCTTCTTCATCCGAGCGATTTCTCGGCGAGGTCGCAGACTTCGTCCGCCGCCTTGCCGGCGCCGATTTCGCCGAGGAACCGCCGGCGGAAGGCGAGGTGTCCGCGGTCGCGGCAGATTCGCCGCGAAGTCCTGAAGTAGAGCCCGCTGACCATCCACCCCACCTGGATCAGCACGAAGTCGGCGAGCGAGCGGATGTGCTGGTAGTCGACGGGGCGTCGCTCCGCGATGGCCTTGACGACCTCCGGGTTCGGACCGTCGTCGGGCGACAGGTTCCAGAACGCGGTGCGGTCGCGGCACCAGTCGGTGGTGGCGACAAGGTTCTCCAGCACGCGGAAGATGTCGAGCTTGTCTGCGTCCCGCACCGTATGGGCGACGTCGCGCAGGAGCGCGAGCTCGGCCGGCAGGTCCTCGCCCGCCAGCTCCGGCGGCAGGTCGCGGCGGTTATGGTAGAGGACGGCCTTGAGGATTGCGCCGGCGGTCGCGGGGTCGACGCCGGCGGCGGCGAGCCAGCCCTTCTCGGCGACGATGTCGTGCGAGAAGACGGCATGGTCGACGGAGTCGGAGTCGCGGAAGGTGTTGTAGCGGCGCAGCTGCTCGTAGCGGCCGGTGTCGTGCAGCAGCGCGGCGGCGCGGGCGGCGAACGCGGCAAGCGGCGAGAATCCCTCGCCGACGGCGATGGCCTCGGCGTTGCGCACCACCTCGTCGGTGTGGCGGCGCTTAAGCGCCATCATCTCCGGAAGCGAGCCGTCCGGCGAGCGGTACGAGGCTACGTAACCATCGTAGAGCCTGAGCAGCTCGCCGAACCTGTCCATCGCGTGGCTCAGCCGCGCTCGGCGTTGCGGCGCTCGAGCTCCGCGCGGTAGGCGGCGGGGTCCTTGGGTGCCCTGGCGACGCCGGAGGCTGCCGCGGCGGCGGCCACGGCGGCGGGGATCTCGACGAACAGGCGCCGGTCGAACGGCTTGGGGATGATGTAGCCGTCGCCGAACTCCAGCCGCTCGTCGGGATAGATCGCCTTCACTTCGTCGGGCACCGGCTGCCGCGCCAGCTGCGCGAGCGCGTGCGCGGCGGCCACCTTCATCCCCTTGTCGATCGTCGTCGCGCGCACGTCGAGCGCGCCGCGGAAAAGGTAGGGGAAGCCGAGCACGTTGTTGATCTGGTTGGGATAGTCGCTGCGGCCGGTCACCATCACGTAGCGGCGGCCGGCGAGCGCGGCGGCGACTTCGGCGGGCGAGATCTCGGGGTCGGGGTTGGCCATCGCGAAGATCGCCGGGAAGCCGGCCATGCGCTTCACGTCCTCGCCCGCGAGCACGTTGGCGGCGGAGACGCCGATGAAGACGTCGGCGCCGGCGATCGCGTCCTTGAGCCTGCGCCCGGCCATGCCGCGCACGGCGTGGCGGCGCTTGAAGGGATTGAGGTCGGCACGCTCCTCGCTGATGACGCCCTTCGAGTCGCACATCGTGACGTCCTCCACCCCGGCGGCCTTGAGCATCTCGCAGATGCGGATGCCGGCGGCGCCGGCGCCGTTCATGACCACCTTGAGCGAACCGAGCGAACGGTCGGCGAGCGCGGCGTAGTTCATCACGCCCGAAAGCGCGATGACCGCGGTGCCCCACTGGTCGTCGTGGAAGACGGGGATGTCGAGCTCGGCGTCGAGCCGGTCCTCGATCTCGAAGCAGGCGGGGGAGGCGATGTCCTCGAGGTTGATGCCGCCGTACTGCGGGGCGATCGCCTTCACCGCGGCGATCACGCGCTCGGGGTCGGTGCGGCCGGTGTCCGCGCCGCCCTCGCGGCAGCATGCGAGCGGCACCGGCCACGCGTCGACGTCGCCGAAGGCCTTGAAGAGCACCGCCTTGCCCTCCATCACCGGGATGGAGGCGGCGGCACCGAGGTCGCCGAGGCCGAGGATGGCGGTGCCGTCGGAGACGACCGCCACGAGGTTGGACTTGGCCGTCGCCTCGTAGACCGCCTCGGGGCGCTCGGCGATCGCGCGGACCGCGTGGGCCACCCCTGGCGTGTAGGCGAGGCAGAGGTCGTCCTTGGTCCTGAGCGGCCTCGGCAGCCTGACCGCGACCTTTCCGCCGCGGTGGTAGGCGAGCACCTCTTCGCGTCCGAATCCGGCCATCGACCCGCCTCAGCCGTTGGCCTTCTCGAAGTCCTTCATGAAGGAGACGAGCGCGTCCACGCCCTCCATCGGGAAGGCGTTGTAGATCGAGGCGCGGATGCCGCCGACTGAGCGGTGCCCCTTGAGCGAGCTCATGCCGAGCTTCTTGGCCTCGTCGATGAACTTCTTCTCCAGCTCCTCGTTGTTGCCGTGGATGCGCCAGGTGACGTTCATGTTGGAGCGGAACTCGGGGAGCGCCGTGCCGGTCCAGAAGTCCGAGCCGTCGATGACGTCGTAGATCTTCTTCGCCTTCTCGGCGTTGAGCTTGAAGAGGTTCTCCTTGCCCATCTTCTTGACCCACTTCATGGTCTCGCCGAAGATGTAGATGCCCCAGGTCGGCGGCGTGTTGAAGAGCGAGTTCTCGTCCACGTAGGTGCGGTACTGGAGCATCGTCGGAATCTTGTCATCGCCCTTGGCGGCGAGCTCCTTCCTGATCGCGACGACGGCCATGCCGGAGGGGCCGAGGTTCTTCTGGGCGCCGGCGTAGAACATGTCGAACTGGTTGTAGTCGCGCTCGCAGCTGAGGATGTCGGACGACATGTCGCAGATGAGCGGGCCGCCGACCTTTGGGAAGTCCTTGATCTCGGCGCCGGCGATGGTCTCGTTCGAGCAGAGATGGTAGTAGGCGGAACCAGCGGCCCACTTCCACTCGTCGGCCTTGGGCATGCGGGTCGGGATGTCCTTCGCGCAGTCGCAGGCGACATTGACGGTGGCGCCGCGGAGAGCCGCGACCTTCTGGCCTTCCTTGAGGGCCTTGCCGGACCAGGTGCCCTGCTTGGCGTAGTCAGCCGCCCCGCCCTTCGGGAGGAAGTTCATCGGAATCATCGCGAACTGCATCGAGGCGCCGCCCTGGATGAAGCACACCGCCCAGTCGTCGCCGAGGCCGCAGAGTTCCTTGAACGTGGCAATCGCCTCCTGGTGGATGGCGTCGTAGTCCTTGCCGCGGTGGGACATCTCCATCACGGACATTCCGCAGCCCTTGTAGTCGACAAGGTCCTTCTGCGCGTCCTGGAGGACTTCGAGCGGCAGGACAGCGGGGCCCGCAGAGAAGTTGTATGCACGAGACATTTCTGTATCCTTTCTTTCTGGTTAGAGTTTATCTTCTGCCGCCCTAAGAGATTATCTGGCGAGCGGCATTGGGTGCGTATTATACTCTTTTCACATCGCCGAGGCAAGGGCGGCGGCGAACTCGGAGCACTTGACCTCCCTTGCGCCCTCCATCTGGCGGGCGAAGTCGTAGGTCACCGTGCCGGAGGCGATCACCTTGTCCATCGCCGCGATCACCAGGTCCGCCGCCTCGGTCCAGCCCATGTACCTGAGCATCATCTCGCCGGAGAGGATGAGCGAGCCGGGGTTGACCTTGTCGAGTCCGGCGTACTTCGGCGCGGTGCCGTGGGTCGCCTCGAAGACGGCGATGCCGGTCTGGTAGTTGATGTTCGCGCCGGGCGCGATGCCGATGCCGCCGACGGTCGCGGCGAGCGCGTCGGAGACGTAGTCGCCGTTGAGGTTGAGGGTCGCGATGACGTCGTACTCGGCCGGCCGCGTCAGGATCTGCTGGAGGAACGCGTCGCAGATGCAGTCCTTCACCGTGATCGTTCGGCCGGTCTTCGGATTCCTGAACTCGCACCACGGGCCCTTGTCGATCAGCGTCGCGCCGTATTCGCGCTGCGCGAGCGCGTAGCCCCAGTCGCGGAAGGCGCCCTCGGTGAACTTCTGGATGTTGCCCTTGTGGACGAGCGTCACCGACTTGCGGTCGTTGGCGACCGCGTAGTCGAGCGCGGCCTTAACGAGCCGCTCGGTGCCTTCCTGCGAGACCGGCTTGATGCCGATCGAGGCAGTCTTCGGGAAGCGGATCTTCTTCACCCCCATCTCGCCGAGCAGGAACGCCTTCACCTTCTCCACCTCCGGCGTCCCGTTCATCCACTCGATGCCGGCGTAGATGTCCTCCGTGTTCTCGCGGAAGATCACCATGTCGGTGAGCTCGGGGCGCTTCACCGGCGAGGGCACGCCCCTGAACCACCGCACCGGCCTCAGGCACACGTAGAGGTCGAGCTCCTGGCGCATCGTCACGTTGATCGAGCGGATGCCGCCGCCTACCGGCGTGGTGAGCGGGCCCTTGATGGAGACGAGGCAGTCGCGGCAGGCGTCGAGCGTCGCCTTGGGGAGCCACTCGCCGGTCTGGTCGTGCGCCTTGCCGCCGGCGAGCACCTCGCGCCAGGCGATGGCGCGGCTGCCGCCGTAGGCCTTCGCGACCGCGGCGTCGAGGACGACGTGCGCCGCGCGGGTGATGTCGGGACCGATGCCGTCGCCCTCGATGAATGGGATTTCCGGATTCGCGGGCACGTTGAGCCGCCCGCCCTGCATGGTGATTCTTTCGCTCATGGCGCGTAGTATAACATAATCGCGCACGCCGCGGCCGGATTATGGTATAATACGCGCATTGCAAACCTCACGGGGGTGATCCGGTTTCGACGGGATGCGCCGAGGTCAGGTTGCGCGTCGTGGATCCTCGTTGGCCACGTTAAAAACGAGGGAAAAAGTAATTGCGAACAACGATTACGCTCTTGCCGCCTAAATAAAGGCCGCATGTCGACCGGCAGACGTCCGATAAGCCGCGAGACATCATCTATCGGGCCACGCTGCAGGGGGTTCCACCTGTCCGCTGCAGGGTGCCGAACCAAGTGGGTGGAGTCGGCAAAGCGCGTCAGCCCGCATTCCGGCTCCGAGACTAAAGGCCGACTACACGCGTAGACATCTGGGTGAAGCCGTTTCGGACAGGGGTTCGACTCCCCTCACCTCCACCATCCTTCGCACGGCCTGTCGGCCGTGGCTACGGATGGCAGGCCGTGCGAAGGATGGTGTCCTCCGTAGCCGGCGAAGCCGCGAAGGAGGACCACTAGTAGAGAGTAAAGGACAACGATGAATAGTACGAGTTTGGGAAGCAAATGAGAAGACAACGGCACCATGTACTACACCTACATTCTTAGAAGCGTTTCTGATCCTACCCAACGGTATATAGGGCATACAGCCGATCTGCGTTCTCGTCTTGCGGAGCACAATTCAGGCAAGTCTCCTCATACGGCAAAATTCCGGCCATGGAGGGTCGAGACTTATATTGCTTTTGAGTCAATAGATAAGGCTCGGGCATTTGAACGATACTTAAAAACAGGATCCGGACATGAATTCGCCCGCCGCCATTTCTAGCGGCGAGGGTTGTTCACTATAACCTATAACCTGCGGCGAAACGAAAGAAAGGACAAGATCTTATGAAAGATAGCATTTTGCTCACGAAGTCCAAGGCATTTGCTTTGCGCATTGTGCTGAAATGTGTCGTCGTGGCGTTATTGCTCGTTCTGGCCGTACTGACCATGACGTTTAACTGGTCGATTTGCCATGACGGCATACAGGACATTGTTTCCGGACGATTCTCCTCCGAGCATAGATTCAACGTGATCTATAGCGGCGGGGCTTTTGACCAGGGCGGGCTTACCAAACTGGTGATATTGATTTTTGCCATGGAACTGCTTGCCGTGCTTTGCTATGCTTTGGCGGTGTCGATATCCCATTCGAGATGGTGGCGCGTTGTGTGCATCGCCATGGTTCTGGTTCTCTTCATCGCTCCTGTTGGCATGAACCTTCTCTATTCATGGGAGCTTGCGCGGTACATCGCGGTAATGGGCATAACGCCAAAGAGAATTGAGGGTGCGTTGCTGTCGATTTTGTTTTTGTTCGTGCCTATGGCCTGTCTTGCAGGATCCTTGATAAGCATCAAGTCTACAAAACGAGTTGTCTGCGCTGCAATTGGGTGCGTATTCGTGGCCGGTGCCGTGTTCATTACAGTCAATGCCGCAGCACGCAAATCAATATCCTGCCACCCGCTTCCAACGATCATCTATCCATAAAGAACTGGAAAGGCTGTGAATGTCGATTGAAATTGGCGAGATGGACGGCAAGATTGGCGGGGTTATCAACATTATATGTCACATACTCCGGGAAGCGGCGATCACCTGTAGCAACAACACAGTCATTCAAAAGCGCTGTGGCGATGATGAATCGGTCTGCAGGATCCTTGTGGATTTCGGGCAGGGCTGAAGAGCGAAGCATGACGGCATTGTCAAGCGGCAATTCCTTCATGCCATATTGCTTGACAAGCATATCTGCAAACAATGTCGGCTGGACAGGGATCTCCAACTCTCCGGATTTCACTTTACGCGCGATCTCCCAGATTGAAATCGAAGAAAAACAAAGCAACTCCGCATCGCGAATTACCGTTCGCGCCATACGCGAAAGCTTGGCATCGCCTGTAGCCAACCAAATGAGAGCACATGTATCGCACAACACCCGACGCATTACGCATTCTCCCATTCGGCCGAATCATCGGAAAACCAATCACCATGCATTTTGACCTTCCCGGCGAAACCAGGTAGCGGCCCCATATTTCGTTTGGGTGTAATCGGCACAATCTTTGCAACAGGACGCCCATAGCGCATGATCGTTATGATCGTGAGATTGTTCTCCACCTCGGCGAGAACACCCGAGAAATTTGCTTTCGCTTCATGAACATTCAGCATCGTTGGCATAATACCTCCTTCGAATGCCGCGTATTATATCATATTTAGGACAACATGACCAAGTTGAATTTAGAAATTTTTGCTCTGCGCAGTTTGCCAGCAGAAGCAATGGTCCCTATTTCCAAAACAAAATAGAGAGGGTTCCGTTTGAGAGTTCCCACCTCCACCAGCCTTCGCTCAGCGAAGCTGAGCTTCGGCTCGGCGAGCCGTAAGGAGAGCAGAGCCGAACCCCTACCTCGCGCCGACGCAAATAAACACCAATCCGGGGTTGGGAGAGCGCTTGTAGGCGACTGGAATCCGCGCGGCAGCCGGGAACGACTGGTACTGCGCGGAGAAGATGTCGCCGGCGAACTCGCCGTCGAGAAATCCCGCGATGTGGTTCTGGCGAAGGTACCGCCGACAGGCGGAAATCACCGCCGACTTGATCATCGAAGTGCCGCCGGACGATCCATAGCCCGTGATGACGGCGAAGGCCGACGGCCCTCCGCCGCGCGCCGCGGAAACAATCCGCTCCAGCCGCGCCAGCGCCTCGTCCACCGTCGCGCCGCGTTCGTGGAGGTCATATTCCGGGAAACTCGCCCTCTTCGCCATATTGCCAGCAGGCCGCCAGCGTCCAGCCGGCACTCACACGTCAATAACGCCCTTGGTCTGGCGTTCCTTCAGGATCGCCCAGGCGACGACGTAAACGATCAGCGGCACGCCGGTGAGGAAAAGCGTCACCAGTGCCACGGCCCACCGCAACCCGGTCGCGTTGAGATCGAACTTGTGCGCGATTCCACCGCACACCCCCGCGATGACCTTGTCGTCGCCACTTCTGTATAGACTGTCCATGTCTGTATTATACCATAAATCGCCCGCTCCGTTGCTTCCACGTGACCGCCGGACGAATTTTTGGTATACTACACCACAAACCTCCAAGAAAGGAACGCCCATGAGCGAAGAGAACTCCAATGTCAGCGAAGAGCCGGTGAACGCCGAGGCCGCAGCCGGAAACGAAACCACCGCTGGGACCGAGGCTGCCGCTGGTGCCGAGGCTGAGGGCGCAAAGTGCGAATGCGGCTGCAGTTGCAAGTCCATCGCCGAGAAGCTCTCCGAGTACAACGGAAAGGTCGACGCCTGCGTCGAAAGCGCCATCGGCTTCGTCGGGAACCGTCCGTGGGAAGACTGGCTGAAGGTCGCCAACACCTACATCACGCGACTCCTGCCCACAGCCATCGCGGTCGCCGGCGTACTAGCGTTCGTGACCGCTCTCGTCTCGACGATCCGGATGAATGCGCCATTCTCCGATGTGGTGAATACGCTCTGGTTCCTGGTACCGACCCTGTTCTCCATCCACCTCGCGCCCAAGGCGCTCGTGCTCATGCGCTCGTTCGTGGAGAAGCGCGAGGCCGACGCGATCCGCCCCGAGCTCATGTACATCATGAAGGTCGTCTGCGGGTTCGGCGGACTGCTGCTGGGCGCGTACCTGCTCCTCTGCTTCGACTCCGACCTCGTGGTGCCGGCGATCGTCGCGGTGGTGTTCGCGCTGCTGATGGTGATCTGCCTCGGCAGGCCGGAGATTGTCGGCGTCAAGCCTGGCAACCCAGAGAACTGCGTCGAGGAGATCATCGCGCTCATCCTCTTCCCCGTCAAGGTAGTGATCGCGCTGATGACTCCGCTGATCGGCCTCGCCACGGTCATCGGCATCGGCTACGGCATTGTGCTGTGGTTCGACAACGGGTTCGGGTCGGCGCTTGCGTTCGGCTTTGCCGCCATCCTCCCGCTCGTGCTGCCGCTCGTCGTCTACTTCATGTACCTGCTCGCGGTCTGCACGCTCGACCTCTACAGGGCGATCGTCTCGATCCCGCGCAAACTGGACGAGCTGAAGAAGTAAAATCCGCAGTATACAATCTGCAGTATACAAGAAATCCCCGCCTGAAATGGCGGGGATTTCTTGCACGACGCTTAGCCTTAGAGCACCGCGCCGACCAGCGCTCCGAGGAGTCCGCCCAGGAACGAAGCTCGCGTCGCTCGGCGTGAAGGTCTTCTTCTGCGACCCGTACTGTTCCTCGCAGAAGCCGCACGTGGAGAGCGTCCACATCGAGCTCAGGCGCATCTCAGGGGCGGGGCCGCTACTTCGCCGCGTCCGCGGAGATCGGCACCGCCGCCCAGCTGCGCGGCGGCAGCGTGCCGTCCGCAGCGCCATCGGGGGTGGCGAGGCTGTAGGACTGCGGGTCGTTCGTCCAGTTGCAGAGCGTCGCCGCGACGCGTCCCGAGGGCGAGCGCCACACGGAGTGGAACACGACCGGCAGCACGTGCGTCGCGACGGCGTACTCGCCCTTCTTCGAGTAGACGCCGCGGTTGATGAACTCCACCTTCTTCCGCGCGCACGCCAGCCTGCCGGGCGAAAGCATCTCGCCGTCGAAGAGGAGGTCGAGGTTGGCATGGTGGAAGCGGGCGGTGTCGAGCATGAACCGGTAGTCGGCCGAACATTTCTCGACACATTCGGAGCGGAAGTTGTGGACGGTTGGCTGCAGGCCCCAGACGACGCCGCGCGCGACCTCGACCCGGAACTGGTCGGGGAAGAGCCTGGGCCAGTCCTTCTCGTCGGTCCAGCGCTCGGACGCGTCCCAGAGCGGATCCCAGGGCAGGATGCCGTCGATCGTCGCGTAGTTGCCGAATCCGGCGTAGGCACCGTGGTAGATGGCGGGGAACACGGGCACCTTCTCCACCTTCACCTCGCCAGCGCCGGAGAACCGTTCGTAGCTCGGGGCGGTGACGATGAACGATTCGAACAGCTCGAGGTAGCTTTCGTTGACGTCCTCGGTGCAGAATCCCTTGTCGGGATGCTCGCTCCTGACCGTCCGCACGAACTTCGCGAAGTCGTCAACCATGTGCCGGCCGCCGCCCTTGGGATGGACGTGCTCCTTCGACCAGCAGCAGCCGTAGCCGCCGTTGCCGATGCAGTCGAGGTACTGGGAGTCGAAGCCGCAGTCGAGGACGCGGCGCACCTGGTCGCGCAGGATGGACTGGAACTCCGGCGCCTCGCCGCACATGTCGGCGAGGCGGTGCCGGTCGAAGCGGTTCCACTCCGTGGACTTGAAGGTGCCGTCGGCGCGGCGGCGCACGCAGCGTTCGCCGCCCCTGGCCCAGCCGGGGTCGTCGACATCCCAGCACATCCCGTTGATATAGGCCTGGCAGTAGATTCCGCTCCGGTTCAGCCGCCTTACCCCGGCGCGGAAATTCTCCTCGCCTTCGCGCGGCGGCCAGTAGAACGGGTAGCCGGTGTCGTAGGGCGGGGTGTGCCACCAGTACCAGCTCAGCGCCGCGGGCGTGCCGGAATCCTGCTGGAACTTCTCGACCGGCGGAATGACGATGTCGCTCGACCGCCGGTTCCAGAACCACATCGACACCTCGCGAAGGCGGCCGAAGTCGCGGGCGCGGGCCTGCCGGAGCCATGGCTCGTCCTTCACGACGGCGCGATAGGCCTTCGCCGCCTCGAACCATCCGCCGCGGAAGCGCACCACCATCGTCTCGAACGGGATCTTCGGCGAGTCGCCTTCGTCGTCGGTCGGGTCGTACACCGACTCGAGCGTGGCTTCGTCCCTGCCGGGGCCGGCCTTCGCCCTCAGCCGCGTCGCGTATTGCCGCGCCCCCTTCTGGACCATGGCCACCGAGTCGTCGCCGTCTGCGCCAAGCACCGCGAGCATCCGGTAGGTCATGCCCCAGCCGGGACGGCACTCGACGATCTTCTCCCCCGCCTTCTTCGCCGACCAGTCCGGGAACCTGATCTCGCCCACCGAGTGCGGCACCAGCAGCGAAGAGTCCTTCGAGACCCTGACCGTGACCGAGGTGACGACCACGCCTCCGGCCGGCGCGGCGGTGGCGGCGGCCGCCGCCGCGAGCGCCGCCGCGCAAACAATAGCGGAGAGAATGAACCTGGTCTCAGTCTTCATGGCCTTGGCTGTCCTTCTTTCTATGCATGTATCCGCAGCAGCGCCGCGGGGTCTGAAAGATCGTTCGGCGAGGAGATGGAGGCGAGGAGCCTGCCGTCGACGACAAGCCTTCCTTCCGCGAATCCGCATGCGGCGGAGACGTCCCGCTCCTCGCCGCCCGCGAGGTCGCGCGCCGTCACCGCCTTCGGCCGCGCCACGAACCCGCCGAGGGACAGCGCGTGGAAGCGCCCGAACACGCCGACAGGCGCACCGACCAACGCCGTGCGCGGCAGTTCGATCTCCACGTCCGCCGCCGGCACGCGGCAGCCGTGCGCACTGTCGACCCGCGGCAGCGCGGCGACGGCGAAGGCGCCGTTCGGATGGAGCATCGCCGCGACGAACGGGACGCCCTCGCCCGCGTCGGCGACGCGCGGAAAGGAAGCGAGACCGCGGACGACGACAGCCGGGGCGGTCTGGGGGATGGTGCGGCCGTACGCAGGGCGATACCAGGTGTCGTCGGAAGTGAAGCTCCAGCTGTCGGTCAGCGTCGCGTCAGTTCGCCGCGTGGGGAGGTCCTTTCGCGAGCGGAACGGCGGCGCGAGGCGCTGCCAGGCGATGGCGCGAACGACTTCGCCAGTGCGGCGGTGGCGGAAGAGGACGTCGCGCCCGGCCTTGTCAGGCCAGTTCGCCGCACGCATCACCCCGAGCGAACAGCCGAGCGCCGCGCCGAGATACGGCATGTCCTCGACATTGACATAGGCGCTGCCGCCGACGCGCTCGGCGATGCGCAGCAGCACCTGCGTGCGCTCAAGCGCCTGCGGAACGAGGAGCGGCTCGGTCATGTCGTAGATGCGGAAGACGTCCGAGAACGCCAGCAGCGCCTCGGCGTGCCTGCGCACGCGCTCGTCGAAGCCTGGGTCGCCTTCGCAGCGTCCGCCGGCACTCGCCACCGCGTCGCGCCCGTCGACCTTCTCCACCCTCACGCCGTTCATCGGCACGCCGAGGGTGCGGCAGTGCTCGACCAGCATTCCGGGCGCGAGCTCGCGCGCGAGTTCGCTCATCCTGCGGCGGTACTCGATGTCGCCGTCGCGCGCGCCCCAGTCGACCTTGAGGTAGGCGACGCCGGCCTCGGCGCACCACTCCATCTTGCGCCGGAGCTCGTCATACGCCCTTTCGCGCGGCAGGTGGAGCGTCCAGCTCTCGCCGACTGCCTGCGGCGACACCCACAGGCCGAGTCCGCGCCAGCCGAGGTCCTTCACCCTGCGGACGAGCGCGGAGAGGCGCGCTGCCGGAGTGCCGCGGAAGGACGGGAACCGCGTTTCGTCGAGGACCATCGAACCATAACGTGCGCAGTCCGCAGGCGTGAGGCCGTAGCCGACGTCCCATCCGTCGTCGAGCAGGAAGTTGAGCTCCGAACGCGACTCGGGGTAGAGAGTCCGCGCCCAGCCGCCGCGCTCGCGGAAGAGCACCTGCTCGCCGAGGTTGTCGCGTGCGCCGACCAGCCCCTGGTCGCCGGGGAACTTGATCTCGCCGGACGCGCGGTAGGCGGCGAGCGTTCGCGCCTGCGTCGCCCAGGTGCACCAGTAGTTCGGCGTGGGCGCGGCCGGCGGGCGCCGCGCCGCGCCGCCGAACGCCGCGCCGGCAGATGCGGCGGCGGCCGCGGCGATGAACTCTCGACGGGTAGTGCGCGGCATATCGGCTATTTCCGCCGCTTCTCGGCGCGCAGACGCTCCAGCGCCACCTGCACGGCGCTTGGCTCCTCGCGGCCTGACCAGTCCTGCGACTGCACCCACTCCGCCGCGGCGAAGAGCCGCTCGGCCGCCTCCTCGTAGGAGACGCCGCCGAGCTCCACCAGCAGGCGGATGCCGCGATCGACGAGCTTCTTGCAGGAGATCGACACGTGGCTCATCCAGTTGCCGGTCACGCGGCCGAGGCAGGTCATGGTGCCGGTCGAAAGGCAGTTGAAGGACAACTTGACCGCCAGGTGGCGCCAGATCTCGAGCGCCGACGGCTCGACGGGAATCGAGAAGTCCATCTCCACCCTCTCAGGCCAGGCGGAGGCGAGAAAAGCCGCGGCTTCGCGGTAGGCCGGGGAGTCGTCCGGGAAGAGAACCGTCACCGCGGCGGCGCGCGGCAGGCCGGCGATGCGCTCTGGGGCCGGCTCGCTGCCGATCATGTAGGTGACGAGGTCGGAGTAGCCGATCGCGGGCGGATGGTCGATGAACTTCCGCGGCATTTTCAGCGAGGCCGCGTCGGCGGCGGTGAACTCGAGGCAGCGCGGACGGCGGCGGAGCATCTCGCTCCAGCACTCGGCGGTCGAGTGGAGCGGGTTCTTGACGAACGCCCAGCTCTGCGGCAGGCCGCGTTCGCGGCTCGAGCGGAGCGGCGGGATCATGAAGGTCGGCCCGCGCTCGGTGTTGTCCGTGAAGAGGTCCAGCATGCAGCGGTCGGCGATGTACGTCACCCTGCCGCCGGCGCGGTAGACGCCGGTCTCGAACTCGATCTCGCGGGCGATCATCGCGCGGCCGGCCGGGGACTCGAGCGCGGCGAGCAGCCGCTCGAACGCCACCGTGTAGTCCGGCGCCGTCTCGCGCGCGAACCGCGGAACGACGCGGGCGAGCGCGGCCTCGAGCGCGCAGGAGCAGAGCAGCTGCTCGGACGTCGTCGCCTGCATGCGCGTCGATCCGGCGACGGACATCGACCCGCAGTAGAGGTCGATCACCGTGACGTTCGGGTCGTCGATCGCCTCGCGGCAGCGGTCGAGGTAGCCGCGCAGCAGGTAGGCGGGGTTGTTGAAGACGAGGAAGCACCTGGCCCCGTGCTCGGACGCGTAGCGGAGAGTCCCCAGCACCGAGCTGGTCTCGCCGCCTTCGGTGATGGCGACGAACGTGTCGCCGCGCTTCACGCCGAGCGCCGCGGCCTGGCGCCGCCCGCCCTCGGCGAAGTCCTCGAAGAACTCGACGGACTTGATGAGCGCGAAGTCGCCGCCGGTCATGATCGACGCGGCGCGGTCGGCGAGCGCGCGCTCGGCGGGGGAGAGCTCGGCGGCGCGGCGGTGGAAGAAGTCGCGCCACATCGACTCGAGCAGGATGGAGAGACGGCCGGTGGCGCCGCAGCCGGAGAAGACGATGCGCCCGTCCGGCGAGCGCAGGGCGTCGACCATCGCGCCGACGAGCGAGTCGAACTCCTTCGACGCGAATACGTGCCGCATCGTGATGGGAATCTGGCGGTCGCCGCGCTGGAGGCACTGGACGCCGGCGACGACGGAGCGCTTGAAATCCTCCTCGAGCGTCGCGGTGATCGGGTTGGACTGCTCGGTCGGCAGAAAGCCCAGGTGGAACTGCTTCTCATCCTCGATGAACCGGCGCGCCGCCTCCCTGGCGGCGGCGGAGCACTCGAAACCGGAGGCGGACATCGCGGCCATCGTCGCTGCTGCAGCGGTGAAAACAGAAAAGGCGGAGAACCTGAGGCTCTCCGCTGCCTTTGAACTGAAGTTCATCTATCGCCCTTCCAGGACGGCTTACCAGCGAGACTCGCGGCGCGGGCCGCGATCGCCGTAGCCGCCACGGCCGCCAAATCCGCCGCGGCCGCCGCCAAATCCGCCGCGCTCTTCGCGGGGCTTGGGCTGCGACTCGTTGACGTGTCCGTTCAGCGCGTCAATCGCAGCCTGCGCCTGAGCGGCGTCGGGCATCGTGACGAAGCCGAATCCCTTGCTGCGACCGGTCATGCGATCGGTGACAACGCGAACGGCGGTAACTTCGCCATACTGCGCGAACGCCGCCTTCAGACCATCGTCGGTCGTCGCGTACGCGAGGTTACCAACATAGATTTCCATCTGATCTTTTTCCTTCTTTGTTTTTGTTCGTCCGCCGCGAAGGCACCCGCCTTCTCCGGCGAACACGCGGATTGTATCAATTTTCCATGCCATCCGTCAATAGGGGGAATGGAGATTTTGCTCAGAGCACGGCGCAGGGCGGGAGGTCGCCGACGAGCGGACGGGCGTAGTCGATGAACGCCTGGGTGACGTCGTGGCCGTTCTTCGCGATGAACTCGCGCGGCAGCGAGCGCGTCTCCTTCGCGGCGTCGGCGATAGGGCGCGCGGCGTAGGCGACGCGGTAGGCGCGCCCTCCGAAGGTGTCGGCACGCACGCGCTTCACCCCGGCCTTCGCCTTCACGAGCCGCGCGAGGGCGTCGCCGAGCGCACCGGTGCCGGACATCTGCACGTTGCCGTGGCTGTCGACCTCGCCCGAGCCGAGCTTCGCGCCGATCGCCACGCCGTCTTTGCCGCGGATGCCCTCGGAGACCGCGATCACGCAGCGGCCGAACTTCTTCATCGCCGCCTTGACGTCCTTGACGAACCGGTCCTCCGAGAACGGCACCTCCGGCAGGTAGATGAGGTGCGGGCCGTCGTCCGGGCGTTCCCGCGCGAGCGCGCTCGCGGCGGTGAGGAAGCCGGCGTCGCGGCCCATGACGACGTCGATCTTCACCCCGCCAAGCGCGCGGTTGTCGAGGTCGTCGCCCTTCACCGCCGAAGCCACGAACCTTGCCGCGGAGCCGAAGCCGGGCGTGTGGTCGCAGGAGCGCAGGTCGTTGTCGATCGTCTTCGGGATGTGGAAGCAGACGAGCGGGTAGCCGTCCTTCTCCGCCTCCTCGGCGACGATGCGCGCGGCGTCGGCGGAGTCGTTGCCGCCGATGTAGAAGAAGTAGCCTACCGAGAGCCGGCGGAACTCCTCGAAGATGCGGCGGCAGTCCTCGCGCGTCGGCTTGAGGCGGCAGCTGCCGAGGGCGGAGGACGGCGTCGCGGCGATCGCCATGAGCTTCTTCTCGGACACCTTGCGCAGGTCGACGTAGTCGCGCGCGAGGATGCCGGCGATGCCGTGTACCGCGCCGTAGATGCGGCCGATGCGCGCGCCGGTGCGCTTCGAGCGCGCCGCCAGCACCGCGCCGACGAGGCTCTCGTTGATCACCATCGAAGGTCCGCCCGACTGGGCGATCACCATGTTGTTCGCCTTCTTCATCGCCTGTCCCCTTTCTTGCCTCGTCAGCGGCCGAGCGCCTTGCGATAGCGCGCGATGAGCGCGTTGGTGGAGGAGTCGTGCCTAAGCTCCGGCTTCTCGGCCGTGAGGTCCTTGAGCACGTTCTTCGCCAGCACCTTGCCGAGCTGGACGCCCCACTGGTCGAAGCTGTAGATGTTCCAGATCACGCCCTGCACGAACACCTTGTGCTCGTAGAGCGCGACGAGCGCGCCGAGCGTCTCGGGGGTGAGCTCCTCGGCGAGGAGCGTATTCGTCGGCCTGTTGCCCTCGAAGGTCTTGAACGGCACCAGCTCCTCCGGGTCGCCTTCGGCGCGGCACTCGTCGGCGGTCTTGCCGAAGGCGAGCGCCTCGGTCTGGGCGAAGAAGTTCGCCATCAGCTTGTCGTGGTGGTCGCCGATCGGGTTGTGCGTGCGCGCGAAGCCGATGAAGTCGCAGGGGATGAGGTGGGTGCCCTGGTGGATGAGCTGGTAGAACGAGTGCTGGCCGTTGGTGCCCGGCTCGCCCCATTCCACCGGACCGGTCGAGTAGTTGACGCGGCGGCCGTCGCGGTCCACGCACTTGCCGTTGGACTCCATGTCCATCTGCTGCAGGTACGCGGGGAAACGGCTCAGGTACTGGTCGTAGGGCAGCACCGCATAGGACTCGGCGCCGTAGCCGTTCGAGTAGAGGATGCCAAGGAGCGCGAGGGTGACCGGCAGGTTCTTCTCGAACGCGGCGGTGCGGAAGTGGCGGTCCATCTTCCAGTAGCCCTTCAGCAGGCGGGCGAAGTTGCGCGGTCCGACGAAGATCATGAGCGAGAGCCCGATCGCGGACGGCAGCGAGTAGCGGCCGCCGACCCAGTCCCAGAACCCGAACATGTTCTCGACGTCGATGCCGAACTTCGCGACCTCCGCGGCGTTGGTGGAGAGCGCCACGAAGTGCTTCGCCACCGCCGCCTCGCTGCCGAGCCTGCCGACCAGCCACTCGCGCGCCGAGAGCGCGTTGGTCATCGTCTCCTGGGTGGTGAAGGTCTTGGAGGCGACGATGAAGAGCGTCTGGTCGGCCTTCACCTCGCGCAGCGTCTCGGCGAGGTGGGTGGAGTCGACGTTGGAGACGAAAAAGCACTTGATCGAGCGCTTGCCGAACGGCGTCAGGGCGATGTTCGCCATCACGGGCCCGAGGTCGCTGCCGCCGATGCCGATGTTGACGACGTACTTGATGCGCTTGCCGGTGAAGCCGCGGTGGACGCCCTTGCGGACGGCGTCGGCGAACTCGCCCATCTTCGAGAGCGTCGCCCTGACGTCCGGCATCACGTCCTTGCCGTCGACGAACACCTTCGCCTCCGGGTCGACGTTGCGGAGCGCGGTGTGGAGGACGGCGCGGTTCTCGGTGCGGTTGATCTTCTCGCCGGTGAACATCCGCTCGATCTCGTCCTTGAGGCCGGACGCCTCGGCGAGGCCGCGCAGCGCCTTCATCACCGCGGCGTTGACGCGGTTCTTGGAGTAGTCGAGCGTCCAGCCCGCCGCGGAAATGGTGTACTTGCGCGCGCGGTCCGGATCGTGCTCGAAGAGCTGCTTGATCGTCGTGTTCCTCGAGGCGGCGACAGCCTCCTCGACCTTCTTCCATGCTTCAGCGTTCATTATTCACCTTTCAGGGTTGATGTTTGTGGGTAATTATACCAAAAATACGTGGTTCGTGGTTCGTGGCTCGTGGTTCGTGGTTCGGGGCGAGTCAGAGCAGCGGGTCGGCGGTGTACTCCTCGCCCGGCTCCGGCGGCGGCTCGGAGGTGGTGGCGTTCTCGCTGGAGGACTTCGGCGGGCGGTCGACGAACCGGGTGAACTTGCGCAGGAAGTTCACCTCCACCTCGCCCGTCTCGCCGTTGCGGTTCTTGGCGATGTCGATGATCGCGAGGTTCTCGTCGGTCGACTGCGGGTCGTTCGAGTTCTTCGACGGCCGCCGCAGGAGGAAGACGACGTCGGCGTCCTGCTCGATCGCGCCGGAGTCGCGCAGGTCGGAGAGCTTCGGCTTCTCGAACCTCGCGTCGCGCTTCTCGTTGTCGCGGGAGAGCTGCGAGAGCACCACGACCGGCACCTTCAGCTCCTTGGCCATCGCCTTGATCTGCTGTGAGATCATCGACACCTCGATCTGTCGGCTCTGGCGGGCGGCCTCGCGGCAGCAGCAGAGCTGCAGGTAGTCGATCACGATGAGCTCGATGTTGAAGCGCTTCTTCATCCGCCGCGCCCGCGCGCGGAGGTCCATGATGTCGAGCGCCGCGGTGTCGTCCACGTAGATCGGCGCGCGCTTGAGCTCGTCGGCGGCGCGGCAGAGCCGGTCGGTCATCTCTTCGCGCTCGTGCCTGGGCACCAGGCTGCGGTTGAGCCGCCACATGTCGATGCTCGCGCGGCCCGCGACCATGCGCTTGGTGAGCGCCTCGACCGGCATCTCGAGCGAGAAGATCGCCACCGGGTGCTGCTTGCCGCCGTCGTACTTGACCGGCACGTTGTTCATGTCCCGCCCGAGCGCGCAGCTCTCGGCGATGTTCATGGCGAGCGAGGTCTTGCCCACCGACGGGCGCGCGGCGATGACGATCATCTCCGAGTCCTTGAGCCCCTGGAGCTTCTCGTCGACGTAGGTGAGGCCGGTCGAGAGCCCCTCCATGTACTTGCCGCCGCTCTCGAAGAGGCGGTCGATGCTGCGGAAGCTCAGGTTCACCGCGTCCTCCCACGGCATCGTCGACGCGCCGCCGCCGCCGATCTCGAGGAAGGACTTCTCCGCCTCGCCAAGCAGCGCCTTCGGGTCAGGGTACTCGGCCTCGTCGTAGCCCTTGCGGATCACCTCGCCGGCGCGCTCGATGAGCGTGCGGCGGAGCGCCTTGGAGTTGACGATGCCGATGTAGTGCTCGGCGTGCGCGGCGGTCGGCACCCGGTCGATGAGCCCGGTCACGTACGCCTCGCCGCCAACCGCCTCGAGCTTGCCGGCGGTCGACAGCTCCTCGACCAGCGTCAGCGGGTCGAGCGGGCGCGACTTGCGGTTCATGTCGACCATGGTCGAGTAGATCGCGCGGTTGCGGGGGTCGAAGAAGCTCTCGGGCACGAGGCGCGAGGTGAGGCACAGGTCCATCACCCGGTCGCCGTTGCGGCTGGTGGTGTCAAGGAGAATGGAGCCGAGCACCGCTCGCTCGGCCTCGATGCTGCTGGGTGGGGTCTTTACGTCGTTCATGGAAGCGGATTATAGCAAATCGGACCCGCCGTGTGGCGGGTCCGATGTCTACAGATGCCGAACAGTTGTCTACCGGATGTCTACTTGATGAGCGAGAGGAACTCCTGGCGCACCTTCTCGTCGGAACGGAAGGTGCCGAGCACCGCGCTCGTCGTCATCTCGCTGTTCTGCTTCTCCACCCCGCGCATCATCATGCACAGGTGCTTCGCGCGCACGACGACGCCCACGCCCTCGGCGCCGGACTCCTCCATCACCGCGCGGGCGATCTCCTCGGTCATCCGCTCCTGGATCTGGAGCCGCCGCGCGTACATGTCGACGATCCGCGCGAGCTTGGAGACGCCGAGCACCTTGCCCTGCGAGATGTAGCCGATCGCGCACTTGCCGAAGAACGGCAGCATGTGGTGCTCGCAGAGCGAGTAGAGCTCGATGTCCTTAAGGATCACCATGTGGTTGGTGCCGCTCGCGAACTTCGCGCCGTTCACCACCGCGCGCAGGTTCTGGCGGTAGCCGCGGGTCAGGAACGCGAGCGACTTCGCCACCCGCGCGGGCGTCTTCGCGAGGCCCTGCCGCGCCGGGTCCTCGCCCAGCTCCTCCAGAATCCCCTTGACCAGCGCGGCGATGCGCCGCTCGTTTGGCTCTTTCACCTTCTTCATCGTCTTTCCTCCGGCAGCGATCAGATGTGGTCCGGCGACTCGATGCCGAGCAGCGAAAGGCCGAGACGGAGTATGTCGCCGAAAAGCGCGCAGAGCGCGAGGCGCGACGAGCGCGTCGGCTCCTCGCTCTTCAAGACCGGCGTCGACTGGTAGAAGCTGGAGTAGAGCTGCGCAGTCTGGAAGAGGTAGTCGGCGAGCACCGAGGGCTTGTACGCCTCGGCCGCACGCACCACCGCGCCCGGGAACTCGACGAGCTGCAGCGCGAGCCGCCGCTCGGACGGCTCCGCGACCGCGAACGCGCGTTCCGCCGGCGCGCCGCCGGCCTTCGCCAGCAGCGAGCGGACGCGCGCGTGCGCGTACTGCAGGTAGGGACCGGAGTTGCCCTCCAGCGCCAGCGCCTTGTCCCAGCTGAAGTCGATGTCGGTGATCGGGTCGTGGGAGAGGTCGGAGTACTTCACCGCGCCGTAGCCGATCTGCTCCGCGAGGCGCTCGTCGCCGCCGCGCTCCTTCACGATGTCGAGCGCGCGGCGCTTCGCCTCCGCCAAGAGCTCGTCGAGCCGGATCAGGTTGCCTTCGCGGGTCGAGATCGCCTTGCCCTGGAAGCTCATGAGCCCGAACGGCACGTGCACGAGCGTCGTGGTGCAGCCCATCTTCGCCGCGATCGAGAACCACTGGCGGAAGTGGAGCTGCTGGCGCGCGTCGGTGACGTAGATGATCCGCTCCGGCGCGTACTCGGCCACCCGCGACTTCACGCAGGCGAGGTCGCTCGTGGTGTAGTTGTAGCCGCCGTCGGACTTGCGGACGATCGCGACGCCGAGCTTCTCGGATTCGAGGTTGACGACGAGCGCGCCCTCGCTCTCGACCGCGAGGCCGGCCTTGACCAGCTCCTCCACCACGCCGGGCATCATCTCGTTGTAGTACGACTCGCCGCGGTAGGTGTCGAACTTCACCCCGAGCTTCGCGTACATGCGCTCGAACTCGCCGATGGAGATCTCGATGAAGCGCTTCCAGAGCGCGAGGTTGTCGGCGTCGCCCTGCTGCAGCTTCACGAGCTCGCGCTTACACTCCTCGCGCCAGAGACCGTCCTCCTCCTTCGCCTTCGCGGCGGAGAGGACATAGCACTTCTCGAGCGTGGCCACGGTGAGGTTGGCGCGCTCGTCGTCGGTCAGCAGCTCGCGGTAGCCCTTGATGAGGATGCCGAACTGGGTGCCCCAGTCGCCGAGGTGGTTGTCGGCGATGACGTCGTAGCCGAGCGCGCGGAAGATGCGGTCGATGGCGCCGCCGATGACGGTCGAGCGGATGTGGCCGATGTGCATCTGCTTCGCGGCGTTGGGCGAGGAGTAGTCGATGACGACGCGCTTGCCCGCGCCGGTCTGGGGAATGCCGAACTTCGGGGCGGCGGCGAGCGCGGCGAGGCGCTCGTTGAGCCACGTCGGCGAGACGGTGAGGTTGAGGAACCCCGGCCCCGCCACCTCGACCTTGTCGAACACGCCCTCGCCGGCGAGCGCGGCGGCCACCTTCTGCGCCGCCTCGCGCGGATTGCGCCGCAGCCGCTTGGCGAGCTTCAGCGCGTCGTTGCACTGGTAGTCGCCGAACTTGGGGTCCGTCGCCGGCACCACCCTGACCGCGGAATGGTCCTCGCCCGGGAACGCCCCGGCAAACGCACCGCGCACGATTTCAGTCAGATCCATTTTTCCAGCATCCTCCATCACGCCAGCGCCGCGGCGATTTCCGCGACATCGGTGACGCCGACGAACTCGGCCGCCTTAGCGCCGTCCCTGAAGCAGAAGAGCGCGGGGATGGACATGACGCCGAACCCCGCCGCGAGCTCCGGCGCCTCGTCGACGTTCACCTTCACCACCTTGATCTCGGGATGCGCCGGCTCGAGCTCGCTTTCGATCCGCTCGCCCATCATCCTGCAGGGCGCGCACCACGTCGCCCAGAAATCCACCAGCACCCGGCCGGACGCGACCGCCGCGTCCAGCTCCGCCTTGTTCTTGACCTCGATTGCCATCTTCCTGTGCCTTTCTTTTTTTGCGTATTATACCAAAAACGGCCGCGGCATTATTCCGTCTCCAGGCCAAGGAGGCGCGGATGGTCAGGCGCGCTCGGAGCGCAGGGCGGGGTCGAAGCGGTCGCGGAGGAAGTCCGCCAGGTGGTTGAAGGCGAGCACCAGGACGAAGATCGCCAGGGTGGTGAACGCCATCTCCCACCACACCCCCTGCCAGAGCCGGGTGCGGGCGTTGTTGATCATCACCCCCCAGGAAGGCTCGCCCTGCACTCCGATGCCGAGGAAGGAAATGAACACCTCCGTCGCCACCGCCGAAGGGAAGCGGATCGACAGCTGGATGAGCGCGACGTGCGCGACGTTGGGCAGGATGTGCCGGAACATGATCCTCAGGTGCGAGTAGCCGAGCGTGCGCGCCGCGAGGACATAGGCCCTGCCGCGGTGCTTGATCGTCTCCGCCCGGACCGTGCGGCACGTTCCCACCCAGGTGGTGAGGCCGATGCCGACGATCACCCCGGCCAGCCCCTTGCCGACCACGAGCGCGATGGCGAGGATGAAGAGAAGCCCCGGCATCGAGGCGACGGTGGCGCAGAGCCAGACTACGAAGGAGTCGACGCGGCCGCCGAAGTATCCGCCGACGAGCCCCAGCACCACCCCGAGCGGAATCGCGATGAGCGAGGTGAGCACGCCGACATAGAAGGCGATGCGGGTGCCCTGGACGAGCCGGAGCGCCACCGAGCGGCCGAGGTTGTCGGTGCCGAGCCAGTGCGCGGCGGACGGCGGCAGGTCGCGCGCGGCAGTGTCCACGCGGTTGTACTCCGGCGTCACGTCGCGGATTCTGGCGACGCGGTACTGCACCTCGCCGAACACGGCGGCGGCGAAGTAGACGGCGAGCGCCGCGAGGCAGAGCCTCACCGAAAGCCTCACACCCTCCCCTCCGCGGCGACGAGCGCGGCCTTGAGCTCGGCGAGCGTGTAGGGCTTGGCGAGGAACACGTCGTAGGGCTCGGCGCGGAAAAGCTCGCGGATGCTCTCCTCGGAGCTGCCGCTCGACACCACCACCGGCACCCCTGGCGCGGAGATGCGCAGCGACGAGAGCAGCCGCACCGAATCGGTGGCGCCGAGGTCGGCGTCGAGCACGATCGCCCCGAGCGACTCGGCGTGGCGGCGGACGACGGCCAGCGCCTCGTGGTGGTCCTTGGCGACGTAGGCCGTCCGCCCGAGACCCTTGAGCAGGATCGCCGAGGTCCTGCGGATGCCGGGATCGTCGTCGACGACCAGCACCTCGCCCGCCTTCTGCGGAGAGGCGGACTCCGCGGCGGCCACGGGACCGGCCTGCTCCGGCGCCGGCGCGAGCTTGGACTCGGGCAGGAAGATGTGGAACACGGTGCCGCGGTCCAGCTGGCTGTCGACGCTGATGCCGCCGCCGTGGGTCTCGACGATGGTGCGCACCGTGGCGAGCCCGAGGCCGCGGCCGATCGCCTTCGACGACACGAACGGGTCGAAGAGCCGCGGCAGCAGCGAGGCGGGGATGCCGGGGCCGTCGTCGCGGATCTCGAAGAGGACGCCGGCGCCGGGCTGGAGCGGCGCGGCGGAAATGAAGCCGGAGGCGAGCGCCTCGGTCATCGCAAACGGCTTCACCGACACCCGGATCGTGCCCGGCCGCGAGCCGATCGCCTCGCCCGCGTTCTTGATGATGTTGAAGAACACCTTCCAGAACTGCCCGGGGTCGGCGTCGACGTCGGGCATGCCGGTGCCGGGTTCGAAGGAAACGAGCACGTTGTCGCCGACGGTGTGCTCGGCGAGCGGCTTCGCGTCCTCGAAGAGCAGGTTGGGGTCGACGCGCACGAGGTGGATGCGGTTCTCGCCGGCGAAGGTCCTCAGCTCGCGCATCATCTCCGAGCCGCGGCGCACTGCCTCGCGGATGGTGTCGAGCGTCTCCGACGAGTCGCCGGACGGATCGGCCCCATCGGACTCCGCGGCGTTGAGGACGATGGAGAGGACGTTGTTCATGTCGTGGGCGATGCCGGCGGCGAGCTGGGTGAGCGACTCGCGCTTCATCGAGTCGTGTTCGCGCGCCTCGGCCGCGAGACGCAGGCTGTGCTCCTCCGCCTCCTCGGTGACGTCCCGCACCACCGCGAGCGCGAAGTACTCGTCCATGCGCGTCACCCTGAGGTCGAAGTGGCGGGTGCCGCCGCCGGCCGCGGACGCCTCGAGCTCCATCTTGCCGACCTTTCTGCCGCGGAAGATCTCGCCGAGCATCCTGAGGAAGCTGTCGACCGGCTCCTGCCCGAACACCGCGGCGTCCGGGACGTCCCCGGGAGTGAAGCCGGGGATCGGGTCCGCCGCCTCGGGCTGCTTGGTGATCGCCACCACCCTGCCCACCGGATCGAAGATCGCGAGCGCGTCAGGGAGACACGCGATGAGCGCCTGGTGGCGGGCGTCGGCCTGGGCGATGGAGACCGTCCGCGCCGAGATGGTCTCGAGCATCCGGTTGACGGACGCTGCGAGCAGCGCGAACTCGTCCTTCCCCCTCCACTCCAGCCGCGGGCAGTCGACGTCGGAGTTGCGGCGGCCGAGCTCGGAGACCTCCCTCGTCATCTTGGTGAGCGGATTCAGCAGCACCCGGCTCTGGAACCAGAAGAGCGGCAGCACGAAGAGGATGCCGCCGACGGCGATGAAGCAGGCGAGCCGTCCGACCGCGGTCTCGGTTACGCTCGCAAAGCTCTTGGGGAGCGACACCGTGACCATCGAGATCGCGTTGCCGACGATGTCGCGCAGGGTAAAGACGGCCTCGAACGGATTCGCCCTCAGGTCCCAGAACCCGCCGGAGTAGAAGTTCAGCGCCGACGAGAACATCGGCACGATGCCGAAGCCGTCGGTCTGCGGCGCGCGGCCCTTCTCGAAGGACGGCGAACGCAGCGAGATGTCGGTCTTGCGGTCGGTGACGCGCACCTCGAGACCGGAAAGCGAGTCGTTGACCTGCAGCGTGAACGCGGCGGAGTCAAAGGGAAGCCCCAGCAGCACCGCGCCGTCGGCGGCGTTGGCCATGGCCACGAAGTGCGAGACGCCGCCGACGCGCACGATGCCGGCCGCGGCGCGGCGGGCCTCCGGCGACGCCGCGGTGCGCACCCAGCGCGACAGCGCCTCCGCGTATGGCGCAAGCTCCTCCGCCGCAACCGCCCGCACCGCCCCGTCCGACCCGCGGAGCGAACCGCCGCGGAACGTCCCGTCGGCCGCGAACCCGGCCGCCAGCGAGAATCCACCGGTCTCCACGCACTTCGCCGGATCGAGCCGCCCCCCGTCCGCCGCGGCGAGCGCGTCCGTCGCGGCCTGGCGCACCGCGTCTGCGCGCCGGTAGGCGAGGCGCGAGACGTCGACCCCGATCTCCTTCACCTGCCGCTCGGCGTCGCGGACGAGGTGGACGAGCACGATCCTGCCGCCGACATAGAACATCGCCAGCGCCAGCAGCAGGAAAACCGCCGTCGCCAGCGAATAGCGGGTGCGTATCGAGTGAAGCGCCCACGCAAGAGGCCCCTGTCGCTCGACGTCGGCAAGCGGGTCGCGACCTCGCGCGCCCGCGGCAGCAGCTTCGTTCATCTCCCTCCGCCTCCTCTTCTAAATGAAATCCAGGTCCACACGAGCGCCAGCACAAGCGCCAGCGCGAAGCCGGCCTGCGCCGCGCGCAGGCTCGCGCCGGCGTCGGCCGGCAAGGCCCCCTTCGCCGCGGCTACCTCCCGCGCCGCCGCCGGCGCCTGCACCTCGAGCGCGGACGCCTCCGCGAGCATCGCGC
>CACXRO010000053.1 GCA_902770045.1 uncultured bacterium | reverse complement strand
GACGTCGAAATGGTTTGCGTTGACTTCGATGTACACGCGCGGCGCCTCGCAGGAGACGGTTACGTGCTCGTTCGCCGCGCTCGCCGCCGAGGCGACTTGCGCACAGAGGCAGCACATCCACGCCGCGGCGAAGACCGCCGCGATGCGCTTAAGCCTTAATGGCGCACTTATCCCCATGTAAGTTCCCCGAAAATTGCGCTTGTTCCTACGATAAGAGCGTATTATACTAAATTTCCGTCTGCGGCCGCAACCACGTCACCATGGCAATCGGACACTCCGACAACAGAAAAAGCGATGGCACCCACAAAAGCCGCGACGCACTGCTCCAGAGATGCCAGCTGAAATCTGGTGCCTTGCTCAGCGAATAGACAAACGCAAATGCACCAAGGCAAATGATTGCGACCAATGCAGCGGCCAACATTTCAACTGGCGGAAAAGCATTTCTCCGTCCAAGCCTGCAAACAATCGCTCCAAGGACGATTACCATCGCGATCGGATATATGAATCCATATCGCCATGGCTCAAAAAACGCGGTCTTCAGCAAATAAACCGCCGCTGTGCAAAGCCTGCCATAGTCAAACTCCCAAATCGGCGCATAATCATAGAACTCGCCGCCGGCTAAACGACATCCTATGTGCCAAGTCAGCGGCAGGGCTGATGCAACCACAAGCCATTTCACCCATTTAAACACTGCCTCTCCCACAGGGCCTGAACACGTTCGCCTTGCAGTTGCTACTGCGCCAATCCCCAAGGCTGCCCAGACGGCAACAACAACAACCAGCCCCTCTGCCTTGAATATGCCACATGAACCCAACAGCATCCAGCCAACCAAGTCACTGCGGCATTCCCGAAGACGGATCCACCCCAAGAGCGACAACATGGCGACAAATGGCTCGGCATAATGGAGCGTCGCCATCTGCAGCGTCTGCTCCCCGAGAAATGCCGCCGTTATCCACAGCGTCGACCAACCACATCCAACACCTCGGCGCACGGCA
This sequence comes from uncultured bacterium, assembly GCA_902770045.1. GTDB lineage: Bacteria > Verrucomicrobiota > Kiritimatiellia > RFP12 > UBA1067 > UBA1067. The sequence goes on along the minus strand of CACXRO010000053.1, from coordinate 24,767 downwards.
AGCCACAAGGTCGCCGTAGCCGCAAACAGCGGGATGAGCTGCGTCAACCACTCGCCGCATCCGCCCGCGACCATGTAGGCGACGAGCGTCAACAGCGCCAAACCGGGCGGATATGCCGGCTGGTATGAAGAAAACGCCTTGTCGACGAAGAATCCGTTCGGAATTCCACCGCTCAAGTAGAAGAGCTTGGCCTTGCCGCCGTGCACCCCCAGGCCAGTTGGAGCCATGAACGTATGGGCAAGTGCCAGAGCTGACGCAAAAGCGAAAAACACAACCACGCACAGGACCGGGACTAACAGACTCCGGCAAGACTTGCTCCTTGGCAACATCCACCACGCGAACAAGGCAATCATGGCGCACACAATCGCCACGCCAGCCATCTCACGCCAGGCACCAGGCGGCTGTGTGCCATTGCATGATTGGTCATGACAACTCAAATCATCACGAAGCCAGAGCAAAGCACTGTTATTCTCATCCGCTATCCAAAACCCCGAGAAATCGCACTTAAGGAATCTGCTGACGACGACTGCCGACACATCTTCTGGCACATCATGGCCGCCGAACCAAACCGGCAGTGGACTTCTTGCCCAAGAGAGTGCAATGTGAGTTGAACGCTCGTCGGGATCAAGGCTTCCGTCACGCGAGCGTAGGCAATAATACAAACTATCCTTGGCGGACAAATGCCTCTCAACCAGCTCCCTGAACCCATCTGTGTGCTCGCCATTGCCGCGATATCCGCGATTGTTCCAGGTGGTCGCTTCGTTAAATGCACGCCGCACGCAGCACTGCAGTCCATTCCAATTGCCGGCCAGCGTCGCTGCGGAAAGCAGTGCAAAGGCCATCAGAAATGTGCGCCTAGAGGCCATCACTTCACAACCACCTCGCGCAAAACCAGTGTTTCACCTGTCTGCGAGTCGGAGACGACGCGAAGATGCTTTATGGAGGAGCGCGGAGCAAAGGTACACTCGCCGTTGTTGCGCCTGAAACGACCAGCGACAGACCACCTCCGTCCATCGGACGACGTCTCTACCTTGGCGGAAACTACGCGGCATGATCCGTCGCGATAGCCGGACTTGACGGTTATCCTGCCCGAGACCGGCTGCGAAAACTCAACACACCACCAGTCGCCGCGCATGAAAGGCTCCGCCGAAACATAGCAAGTGGCGTCAAGGCCGTCGACGGCGCGCTCCGGCCCCGTCGCGTCGTCGCGCCCGGGCTTGGAGGCAGAGCAGACGACGCCTTCCAGAAACACGGGCGTGCGCTTGCCGGCAGAGGCGGCGGCAGCAGATCCCCGCGACTTCCTGCCGGACATGTCGTCAACCCGCTTGGAGAACATCCACTCCCACACAACATCCTCTCGCCATGCCTTGTCCCAAGCATTGTGACCCTTGTCGGGGAATGCCGACGAGCGGAATTCGCCACCCCGCTCGGCAATGGCGCGAGCGACATCGGCGAGCTCGCGTCTGGCGACCTCGGACGAATACTCGTTCTCGTTGTACAGAAGCCAGATGTTGCCCGGCTTCTTTTCCGGAACGGAACGCTCGCTGGCATACCCTGCAACCGGAAGGCTGGCCGCGAACCGTCCTGGATATCCAAACGAGAATGTCCACGCGGCACTTCCTCCGTAAGATAGCCCTGTCAAGTAGAGTCGGCTCGTGTCCACCTTCGGGTTCTTCGCGGCCTTGATGACAGCGAACATGGCGTCGCAGACCAGATCCGCCATCGGAGGTGCAAATCCCTTTTCGCATCTTATGTATGAGTCCTTCGGCAACAAGGGCGCAAAAAGGTAGCAAGGGTGTTTCTTCTGGAACTCCGGCGAGGTGACGATCGAGAATATGGTTGTCTGCCTGAAGTGGGCGATGAGATCTGTGCCCTGTTCTCCTGTGCCGCCGAAATAGACCACCATCGGCACCGGCCCACGCCCCTTGGCAGGAGCAAACAGAAGATACGGGATCTCGTTGGCCAGCAACTCCTTGGCATGGTATGGCTTGATCATGCCCTCGGCCAGATCATCTCTGCGGAACCACCCAGCCGTCAGATGAAACTGGTCAAGGCGCTGCCGAAGCTCGGGACCGACCGTGTATGCTTCAAGTCGGCCCGGATAGCCGTACCCTGGCCGAACATCCGACGCATGCTTCCTGCCGCTTCCATTGTCACGTTTGCAAGCCTCCTCGACCTCCTTGATCGGGAGCTGCTCCGCCGGAAACCCTTTTGCGACTGATGACTTCATCAGCCTAAGCGCCATGCCATAGTCTTGTCGAAAGCCCCCTTCGCCAAGATAGTACAGCGCGGAAAGCCTTGCAAGCGCGAACGCGCTGCCCTCGCCCGCAGCCTGGCGCAGAAGCGACACCCCCTCCTTGCGCGTGTCAGGACTCTCGTATAATTCGGCTCCGCGCTTCGCCTTTTCTTCAGGGGTCAACTTGCTCCACGAGAGCTTATCTGCATCCTCTCTCGCGTCATTCTTCATTGCAGACTTATTCTTCCCCCTCGCGCGCTGCACTTCCTTAAGCGAATCCAAGGCTTCAGAATATCCCTGATCAACAGCTTCCAACAAGAGTTGTTCTGCTTTCGCAAGGTCCTTTTTCACACCAGTACCATCAATATACATACGCCCCAACATTGTCTTTCCAAGTAGACTATTCTCATCGGCAGCCGTCCTAATCATCGGAAGCGCGCTCTCAAAATCACGCATTGCGTTGCAATCTATGAACTTCAACCATGCAAGCAAGGCTGTTCCATCGGCATTCCCGGCTTCCGAAGCGGCTTTTGCATAACGAATCGCAAGCTTGCGAGCCTCGTCAAAGGCCATGCCCTCAATGCCCAACCGATTGGCGGCAAACCACGCGGCCTTGAACATCGCCTTCGGACTGCCTGCGTCCGCAGACTTAAAGTACCATTCTCTGGCCTCCTTCAAATTCCGCGCGCCATACTCTTGGCAACGCGCAACCCAATATTGCGCGTCAGCATTGCCAGACTCAGCATCAATGAGCAGCAATGCCAACGCCTTTTTGTACAACTCCATACCGCGATCTTTATCCACAGAGACGCCCTTGCGACCATGATAAAGATAATCTCCCTGGATGCATAACGCCATCGCAGAATCATCGCTATCACATATTGTTATAACCTTTGAATACAACCCCTTTGACTCAAGTTGATATATACTTGCCGTATTTATCGAGAAGGCAGAGACTGAAAGACAAACAAACAACACTCCGACCGCAAACTTCATATTCAATCTCCCGCGCCCAACATTTGCAATACCCGTCCGGTCAAGGCGTCAATCTTCACGCTGGCCATGGTCGTTGAGCCGCGAACCCCTCGCGGGAGCGACCGGGAATATACAATTCGGTAACTCCCATTGACACATTTGACATCCGGCTTTACATCTTTAATCAAATTCCACAATTCGGTTTGCTTCATAATTTCACGCTCCGCGATTATCATTGCTTCATTTTGTGAAATATATTCTGGTCGGATTTGCAAGTCAGGAGAAGGAATCCTCAACGAAACCTCGGCTTCATACTTCTTGTTGTTGATTGAGCAGACAACTACAACCCGCAAATCTTGATTTGAATTGATGCATATCGGAGGATAAACAACAGAAAATAATTCATAGGAATCCGAATCCCAACTCTCAAGCGGTTTTAGTGGAATATATTCTCTTGTCGCATCGCCATGACATATGGAATTGTTCTCTATCAGCAATGGCGAACTTGCCTGTTCTTTCCCAAATTTGTCATAGACGCGGATAATCATATCTCGACCAACCAATGGCTTCGTGAAAAAAACCGTCTTGTCACCTGCATTTGTGACAACCACCTTGAAATGAACACTTTCCGAGGTGAGGTGCTCTAACGATGGCACAAACACGACATCTATGCCATCCGCGCATTGACCATAAACCGCGTTTGCGGCAATCAGGAAGGCAATAACATTTATCAGACTCTTCATTTGAATCTCCTAATCAGCACTAAGACTACGCTGATTTCTTGATTTATAAACAGCAGCTGGCGAATCCTTGGGATGCCCTGGTGGTATGTAATAAATTGCATAGTCATAAACAATACCAGCAACATTATCGTACTGGTCCATATCATTATCGCTTTGCGACGGTCCACTCCTACGTCCTGAACTGCGATATACTGTTGGCGTATGCGTATGAAAAGATGAAACTGCATATAGTGCGCTTGTCGCATTCGGGGCAATTGCACTCAATGTTGAATCTGGCCTGGAACCAAGCTCTACAGACGCTCCGGCAAAAGGACCAGACCAATTGCCAAATTTGGACTCACCACACGAATATGTTCCATCGCCAGCCGTGTTCAACGATATCCAGAATCCACGCTCTCTTCGCAGGTTCGGATTCTGTGTGCAATCGTCCAGCGTTGCCTGCCATTCACTGTTCATTCTGCCACTTACATTTAAGACAGCTATGATTTGATCGTAGACAGGGAACTTAACTGTCATGTCCTTTTCGTCCGACAGGCATTCCTCGCCCGCAACCAAAGCCGCGGCACGAAGTTTGAAGATGCCTGCGACGCGAGCCTTCCAATTGATTGTGCCCCTACAATCCTTCAAGTCCATCCAATTCGGCCACCGCGTCGCTCCAATATCATTCCTCTTCACCTGAATCATCGGTGTGGAAAACACGGAAGCTGGCTCCGCGACAACAGTGAATTCCGTGTCTCCGTCATGTTTCAGGGTGAGATTGGTCTTGGATATGGAGAGCTCAAGTTCATACGCAATAACCTTGATACATTTCTCGCTTTCCCCACAACTCGCCGTAACCACAATTACGTCTGGACTTGATGTGTCAACATAGACGGTTTCACAGCCGCTTGTGCCGCCCAAGAGGTGGTTTCCGAAGCACCAAAAGCCGCATGACGCATCCCAAGTCGGCCAGCCAGTCGGCCAAGAAACACTTGGGTGTGGCGTTGCCGTCAAAGCAACAGAACCTCCCTTCTTAACCACGATCGTCTCCGCCGCAGTCAGCTCGCCTGGATCGTCTTTCCCCGAAAACTTCCCGCCGCCGGAGACCATCTTCACCCCCACGACAGTCATCTCGCCGGAATCCTTGAGCCTCGCGTCCTGCACGTCGTGCGCGTTGATGCCGTAGACATCTGGCTGCGGGGTGTCCATGGACGGGATGAACCAGCTTGGAACATCCCACCAGTGCCGATTGAAGACAATGCTGGCCGTGTTGTTCCGGGAACTTCCGTTGACGGTCCAGTCGCTTGGGCAGGTAGCACCGTTCTTGTATGCCGTGTAGGTGACGCTTGTCCCGGCAGGAACGACTATCTCCTTCGCGCCCCCATCGCGATTCGATTTGATGTGGTAGTTGTGAAAAGAGATTGTTCCGCCGGCGGCGTCCTCGGGCGGACGGACAACCCTATACGGCTCGGTATCGCCGACGTCGAAATGGTTTGCGTTGACTTCGATGTACACGCGCGGCGCCTCGCAGGAGACGGTTACGTGCTCGTTCGCCGCGCTCGCCGCCGAGGCGACTTGAGCACAGAGGCAGCACATCCACGCCGCGGCGAAAACCGCCGCGATGAGCTTAAGCCTTAATGGCGCACTTGTCCCCATGTAAGTTCCCCGTGAGTTGCGCTTGTTACTCTAATGAGAGCGTATTATACTAAATTTCTGTCTGTAGCCGCAACCGCGTCACCCAACCGCGTCACCATGGCAATCGGACAGCGCTTGCGTTGGCTGCTGGCCAATTCACGCTCGCGGGTGGTGCTGGCGGTGGACGGCGCCGAAGCCGGCGGCGTCCACGTGGGTGTAGATCTGGGTGGTGGAGATGTCGGCGTGGCCGAGCAGCTCCTGGATGGCGCGGATGTCGGCGCCGTGCGAAAGCATGTGCGAGGCGTAGGAGTGGCGCAGGACGTGCGGGGAGATGCGCTCGGGCGCGATGCCGACCGCGGCGGCGCGCTCGCGCACGATCTTGAAGATGCCCTGGCGGGTGAAGGGACGGCCGAGCCGCGTCAGGAAGACGTGCGTCTCCGAGGAATTGCCGTGGGCGAAGGTGCCACGGGCGCCTTCGAGGTAGCGCGCGAGCGCGCGACCCGCCGCGCCGCCGACCGGCACCAGGCGGTCCTTCGACCCCTTGCCGCGGATGCGCATGAGCTCGCCGTCGGCCTCGAAGTCGCCGATGGAAAGCGCCGCCGCCTCGCTCACTCTGAGCCCGCAGCCGTAGAGCGTCTCGAGGAGCGCACGGTCGCGCAGGTCGCGCGGGTCGTCGCCGGCGACGGTGTCGAGCATCGCCGCCACCTCGGCCTCGGAAAGGACGCGCGGCAGCGTGAGCCCCTTGCGCGGCGAGTCGAGGAGGTCCGCCGGGTTCGCCTTGATCGCGCCGCGCGCGGCGAGGTGGCGCAGGAACGAGCGGATTGCCGCGGTGCGCCGTGCGCGCGTGCGCTCGGTGCGCCCGGCCGCGCGCAGGGCGGAGAGGAAGGCGACGATGTCGTCGCGGGTGATGGCGGCGACGGACGCGACGCCGCGCGCGGCGAGGAAGGCGCCGAAGTCGCGCAGGTCGGAGATGTAGGCCGTGCAGGTGTTGCGCGAGAGCCCGCGCTCGAGCAGCAGCGAGGACTCGAACAGCCCGAGCTCAGAGTCTAAGCACGAAGTCATCGATGAGGTCGGCCATGCGGGGCTTGGCGGCTTCGGCGGCGGCGATCACGTCGGCGTGGCTCAGCGGCGTGCGCGCGATGCCGGCGGCGAGGTTGGCGACGAGCGAGATGCCGGCGAGCTTCATGCCGCACGCCTTCGCCACCACCGCCTCGGGCACGGTGGACATGCCGACGACGTCCGCGCCCTGCGCCTTGTAGGCCTGGATCTCCGCCGGCGTCTCGTAGGCGGGGCCGGAGTTGTAGGCGTAGACGCCGTCCATCATCCGCAGGCCGAGCCGGTTGGCGCCGGCGTGGAGCAGGTCGGCGAGGTGCTTGGAGTAGATTGCGGACATGTCCGGGAAGCGCTCGCCCCAGTCGGGGTTGTGCGGGCCGATGAGCGGAGTGACGCCGGCCAAGTTGATGTGGTCGCGCAGGACCACGAAGTCGCCGGCGCGCAGCGCGGGGTTGATGCCGCCGGAGGCGTTGGTGAGGAGCAGCGTCTGGCAGCCCATGCGCCGGAGCATCTCGACCGGCAGCACCACCGGCTCCCAGCCCGCGCCCTCGTACCAGTGGCGGCGGCCGCACCAGGCGGCGACGAGCCTGCCGCCGCGGCGGTAGAGCACGAACTCGCCGGCGTGGCCCTTCACGGTGGAAGCGCCGAGGCCGGGGATGTCGGCGTAGGATATCCGCGCGACGACCTCGTCGGTCCTGAGCGAATCGCCCCAGCCGCTGCCGAGCACAATGCCCAGCGCCGGAGGCTCACGGAAGCACGCGTCGGGGAAAACCGCCGCGGCCGCGTCGAAAGTCTGTTTGTTCATGGCGTGTAGTCTACCATACCCCGCCGCCGCGCGCAAGTGCCGCGGAGCGGGAGTCACCGCGCGTGGTAGGCGCGGTACCACTCGGCGAAGACCGGGATGCCCTCGCGGATGGTGGTCTTCGGCTCGTAGCCGACCGCCGCGCGCAGCTTGTCGATGCTCGCGTAGGTCGCGAGGACGTCGCCCGGCTGCATCGGCAGCATCTCGAGCTTGGGCTCCACCCCGAGCGCGGCGGCGAGCGTCTCGATGACGTCCATCAGCCGCTCGCTGCGGTGGTTGCCGATGTTGTAGATGTCGTAGGCCGGCAGGCTCTCGCACTCGACCACGCGGACGATCCCGTCTACGATGTCGTCCACGAAGGTGAAGTCGCGCCGCATGTCGCCGTGGTTGAACACCTTGAGCGGCCGGCCGTGGAGCATCGCGTCGGCGAAGAGCGAAAGCGCCATGTCGGGCCGGTACCACGCGCCGTAGACGGTGAAGAACCTGAGTCCGATCGTCTGCATCCCGTAGAGGTGCGAGTAGGTGTGGGCCATCAGCTCGTTCGCCTTCTTCGTCGCCGCGTATAGGCTCACCGGCGAGTCGACCGGGTCGGACTCCTCGAACGGCATCTTCTTGTTGCCGCCGTAGACCGACGAGGACGAGGCGAAGACGAGCTTCGGGCGCTTCGCGGCGTGGCGGCAGCACTCGAGCACGTTCAGGAAGCCCTCGAGGTTAGTCTTCTGGTAGACGAACGGGTGGTCGATCGAGTACCTCACCCCCGGTTGCGCCGCGAGGTTGAGGACGACATCGGGCGACTCCTCGGCGAACGCCGCGCGGAGACCGTCGAGGTCGCAGATGTCGAGCTCGCGCTCGGAGTAGCGCGTGTCCTGCCGCAGGATGGCGGAGCGGTCGCGCTTGAGCTGCACGTCGTAGTAGTCGCAGTAGTTGTCGACGCCGGCCACGTCCCATCCGCGGCGCAGGAACTCCTTCGCCGCATGGAACCCGATGAAGCCGGCCGAACCGGTGATCATTATCTTCATTGTCCTATTCTCCTGTCAAAGCCTTGAGGCGCTTCGCCGCGAAGGCGAGCGCAACCGCCGCGCGCGTGCGCATGGCGCGTCGGCGGAACGAAAGCCCCAGATCCGCGAAAGCCTTCTCCACCTCGGGAAGATCCAGCAGCGCGCGCACCTTCTCCATCCGCGACACGCCGTCCCGCACCGGCGCGGAGCAGGCGACGAGATACATGTTGCGGACGTTGCGCACCACCCACGCGGCCATGACCCCGCCGTCGCAGTCCCCGCCGGCCAGCCGCGGCAGGAACTTCTCCCGGAAACGGATCGCCTCCCGGAGGTCGGAGACGTTCTTGAGCCGGAAGTTCCTCACGCTGCTGCCCGGGTTCACGTCATAGCGGTAGAGTCCCTCGTGGAGATAGCCGACACGCTCCGCCCCGACGAAAAGCTGGAGGTTGATCGCCAGGTCCTCGAACATCATAATGTCCGACGGCTCGAACCCGGCGCCGCCGAGGCGGTTGCGGTAGAGCTTGTCCCAGACCGAGACCGCGCCCTCGCCACGCATGAGCCGCGGCAAAACCACCTTCTCGCGCACCTGCGCCTCGCCGAGGAACAGTTCCTTCGGGACGGCGGCGCGCGCGGCGCCGACTGCGTCGCACTGCGCGATGTCGAGGTCGTTCACCCTGGAAAACGCGAGCAGCCGCTCGTACATCGACGGCTCCACGGCGTCGTCCGCGTCGACGAAGGCGAAGTAGGGCGTCTCGACTCCGGCGAGGGCGCGCACACGCGCGGTGTAGGCGCCGGCGTTGGCCTGGCGCACGAGCCTGAAGGACGAGCCGCGCTCCGCGGCGCATTCCGCGGCAGCCTTCTCCGCGGCCGCGGCGGTCGCGTCGGACGAGCCGTCGTCCACCACCACTACGTCCACCGGAACCGTCGACGCGAGCACGCTTCTAACGGCCCTTCCGACCGTCCACTCGGCGTTGTACGCCGGGATGATGACCGTCACCTCGTTCATGCGCGCGCAACCGCCTTTGCCGGCACGCCTGCCCACATTCCGCCCGGGCGGTCGGAGACCGACCTGACCACCACCGCCCCCGCCGCGACCACCGTCTGCGGCGGGATGTCCACTCCCTTCAAGACCGTCGCCCGGGTGCAGAGCCAGCAGCCATCGCCAACGACGACCGGGGCCGAGCAGCCGCGCCCGGCCGCGCGCTCGGCGCCGACGGCGACTTCGTGGCTGCCGGTGACTATCATCACCTCGGGCGCGAGGTCGACGTTGGATCCGATGGTGACGTCCCCTTCTCCCGTCGGGTAGATGCGGCAGTCGGGTCCGATCCAGACGTTGTCACCGACCCTGAGCCGCGCCGTACCCGACACGACCGCCGACGAGTTGATCCGCACGTTGCGTCCGACTTCGGCGCCGCACCACCTGAGCAGCCTGGCCTTGAGCCCGAACGCGCGCGTCTCGGGCAGACGCGCCGCGACGATCCGATACAGCCAAAGGCGGAATGGGGAAAGCCTCTTCATGTCGATTCACCTCCCGGTTAGACGGAAATAAAGTTCGTCCATCGCGTGCCCGTACAGGCGCCAGGCGCCCCAGGCAAGGCGGCGCAGGCCGGTTCTGCCGCGGACGATGGTGTCGTAGCCAAGGTTGCTCCGGAAGTCGGCGCGGTTCTGGATAGCCACGCTGGGCTTGGCGTGATAGAGCTCGATGTGGCCGCGCTTCGTCCAGCGCGGATACGAGTCGCAGGTGACGACCATCGGGTCGTTGACGCGCAAGATCTCCTTCGCCGCGGCCTGGGTTATGATGTACGCCTCGGTACAGAAGTCGTAGCCGATGCGCTCGAGGCGAGGCTGTTCGTCCGACGCCTTCACCTCGGCCGCATGCCCGCGCGAATGGTCGGAGAGCAGCACCCACTGCGGCTTTTTGCAGTCGATTGCCTCTTCCGCGAAAGCGATGACGCGGGGAGCGTCTTCGGAAAGCGTGACGTCGTCCTCGAGGACCAGCGCGACGGGGATGCGCTCGGCGAGCATGCGGCGGTAGATGCCGGTGTGGGAAATCCAGCATCCGATCTGTCCCGGGGTGTACATCGAGCCGTTCGCCCAGAGCGCGCGCGTGCGCGCGACGTTCCGGCGGATCTCGGCGCGAGAGAGGTCCTTTCCGTCCACCGCCTTGACCCGCTCGTAGGCGATGCCGAGCCGCCTGAGCTGCGCGTCAGCCGCCGCCAGTCGGTCGACGTCCCGGTCCAGGTTGATGAGAAAGGCCTTCATGACTACGAGACCATCAACTTGAAATCGCCAAGGAATTTCTCCGCCCCGCAAAGCCCATATGCCGCGCCATCATTCGCGGCAATCACGTGGTTGTCACCGCACGTGTCGGTGACATACGCGCAGAAGCTCTTCAACAGCGAATCCGGCACCCCAGTGAAGAACTCAACCCCCACCGACTTCATCACCCCAACAAATTTCTCAACATCAATCATTACTTCGCTCCATCATTAAGCTTCAATCAGCAACACAGGCGGGTGACTCATCGTACCCCCTCCCCATACAAAAAAATTATCCAATCTTCCATTCTCTCATTTCCCCCGCGGCAATTCCGTCGCGAACCAGCCAGCCAACTATCTTCTTCCCATTCACAAATTAGATCTTATATTGTTCAGATTTCCACTCTCCCACCATCATCCCTCAACCAATTTTCCAAACCCACACTTCTCACATCTCGCCGCACCGACCTTGCTCCAGCCCTCTCCCACCCCGGCCTGATATTACCTTTCACCTCCGACATTCAATCCTCCCTCTCTCTACTTCCTTCGCCCCCACCGCCCTCACGCCGCATCGGGCAAATACAAGGCATTCCTCAATGTGTGGCTGGTGGGGACTCTATCCTATCAGCTCCACTGTGCTTCGTTAGCGTAACGCTCAAATTGCATCCTATCCAACGTATACACAGCCTTGCATGAAAATGCTGTCAGCTGTCGCAATCCGGCCTTAGGCAAAATCTCGGAATACTTCCAAGGTCGTTGCATGTAATCTTCCATTGGATTCATTATACTTAACATCATTCTCGCCTTATCATTATCTGAGACTGCTTCAGACAAGTCTTTTTCCGAATATTGAATACGAGTTGACGAGACTACTATATAAAACAACCGAGCCTGCGCATCTTGTATTGTAAGGATGTCGCGATCTAATAATTGCGCAAAGCAATCATGAAACTTTGCCCAATATACATCTTTATGTCTCTCCCAATCACCATCTGCCTTAAACTCTATAAGATAAATGTTTTCGTCCTTGACATAACAGGCATCTATTCTATGCGGCATCGGTTTTGACTGGTTTACAAGTGATGGCATATCAACCCAATTTGACATAACCTCATCAAACCATATTGCATATTTCTTGCCTACGCCCTTATTCTCTATGCAATGTGTAAGCCCACCTTTGTGTGGATGCTCAATCTTTGAAATTTCATGAAATGTCTGCATACACTTCGTGCCATCAAACTTCCACACATTAGCTAATGCCCGTATTTCACTTTGAGTCATCAGCCACCTCCCCTGCATAGGCTTTTTCTCGTAAAACATTAAGATGCTGTGCCGCCCTAATAAAAGATATATATGAATCATCCCAATTGTTAGGATTATCTGATTCCAATACAGAATACCGGTTATTCTGGTTGGATTCCCTTATTCTATATGAGTTGACAACTGCCGCACGATTCTCCATTCTGGAAACAAATTGCAAGGCCATCAAGAAGCTAGAACTATGAGTTGTTATTAATACCGTAAGATTAAATTCCTTCTGTAATTTGACAAGTATACTTGCATACTTTATCTGCCATTCTGGGTGTAAATGGATCTCGGGTTCATCAAAGATTAAAATGTCACCATCATTAAAAACACGATATTTAAGCATCAACTCAATCACACCAAAAGCTTTCAATCCCTCTGACACATTGTCCAAATCAAAAGATGGGGTATTGACAACCCCTTCCCTTGCTTCAACAAACCGCAAAATGCCATTGTTATCAAATTCAAAGTGTCCTCCCATAATTTCAGCCACTTCGCTAGCAAATTTATTGTACCGTTCCGCAAACATCAAATTTTCAAATGCTCGATCAGCAGGATTATCATCGTCCATCAAAGCAAGATTTACAGCTCTCCTTAAGGAGTGCGATAAAGCAGAAGAAGATCCCGGCTCTCCCATGTATCTATACCGTCCCCAATAGTTCAAAATATCTGGTGAATCAACAAAGAATGCTTGATGCTGAATATTAATATCAGATTCATAATTAACGTTTTTACCGAGGAAATCAACCTTGACATCGTGGCCTTCAACTTCGGCATGAACGGCAGCACCTTCAGAAACATAATCAACAGATACAACCTGATCAGAAAAAACCCTCCCAAAGTAATCTAGAATTATCTGCTTGCGAACTGAAGTGTTTGACCAATCTCTAACCTCTATAAGACTGTCAAGCAGTCCGTTTATATCCACTAGTGATGCGCGTGGTGCCAAACGTTGGAATATAAACTCTCGAATTTCATCACCCTTATCCTGCCGATTTGAAAGGAAATGGCCTATCATCTCTTGAATGACAGCATAATCAGAAAACGGCCGCCTATATTTCTCAAAAAATCTCTTTATCAATCGCTTTATATGAGTCTTCCTTTGTGAATCAACTTCACTATCAATACGATAAAGCGAGTTAAAGAATGTATATAATGCCCGACCTGAAGTAGTCTTCCCCATATTGTTGTCACCAACTATCAGCGTAATTCCATTGAGTGTCAGATTAGCTTCAGCAATGCGGCCAACGTTCGTGATTTTAAAATGCATTTTCTTTCTCCGTTTTATAAATAAAACATACTTGAACAAAAGGTGCAACCCCCTGCAGAAGATTTACTGTATAGGATAGTTGCATGTCAATATTATGTGGTGCATAAAAGAGCAGAGTGTCCCCCCTGAGAACGCCCGCCCCCTCGTCGAAACGTATGAGCCTTTTTCCCACATACAGCTCCCCGTGTGCCCATATCTCATATCACTTATATCTCAATTTTTATAAAAAGTTAGAGTCCCATTCTCAACTGAAGCAGAACCAATGGTAGTCACCGGACCTGTTGCATTGCGGCTTTCAAAGGTTCGCAAAGCATGACTTATTCCAAGTGTTGCCATAGCCGTTCCAACACTCGATACAAGACCAGCGAATCCGCCACTTACAAGCACGATTATTATACCTATCACCAACAATATAGCAGCAACAACAAATCCTTTCAGCATTTTCTTCTTATTCATTTTTTAGTCCCTTTCGTTAGGTTTGTAGTTCAAGAGGGTCAGCAATTGTAAATCTCATGCAAAATTTTCGGGCTTCCATGGGGTCTGACCCCATGGACGAATTCTTACCTATGATTTTTTTTACAAGCTCCACCTTCTTTACCCCATGTCGACTTTTTATCGCCTCGTTTATCGCCTCACGCCCTAAGTCTGGCTCATACGGAATCAACATCCTCATCCATGGGGTCTGACCCCATGGACGAATTCCCCACCGCGGCAATTCCGCCGCGGACGATCCAGCCACAAACCTTTCGACTCAATTCACTCCTACGCATATCGTTCATTCACATTCTCTGACAATAGGCATCACACAGCAAGCACAGTCGTTTCATATACCTAGATACTTATTGCGTCAACAATCTATAGCTAACGCAACGGTCATCTCAGCACATCCTCTGGCTTCGCCTTACCACTTGACCTTTCGCGCAGAACTACACCGGGGAACCTCTTTGCGAACCTTGTCTTCGCATTTGCCTTTCCTGGGAACGTATTTGATGGATGCACCCCGCTCAGCACAACAAAAGCAAGTCGAGGATCGATTCCGTATCCAGTATGCATATAGGTCATCGTACTTGCTAGCTGATCCAATGCATGCAAATAGTTAGAGCCTTTCAATTCAATAAAACATCCCCTGAATCCACATTCTGTAAATATGCACCAATCGCAAGCCACCTTTGTTTTATCAGGGGGGAACCTATGAGGATCGCCATCTGTTTCAAGAGCAACCGCCGGCACAGCACATGCAAGTGGGAACGAATTTCTCGCCATCCCTTTCGCGCGACAGACAACAGTATCGCCAGCATCATAATGAAAGCATTCAGCGCAAGGAGCACCAGCCAGAAAGTGAGATAAGAATTTTGACGTCCTCACTTCCCCTCCCCATTCAGCAAAGCGTCAAACTCCGCATCTACATCAGCCGCAGCGTCGTCCATTTCGCTCGCCATTACCAATCCAGTTTCATTGTCTATCAAAGATTCTACCAAACCAGAGCGCAACCCAAAAACAGATATTTCCTCAGTCTGCTGGAATAACAATGAATTCAATTGCGCAAGAACGATCGGGCTGTGCGTTGTCACAACAAACTGTACATTTGGGAAAGACTGCAACAGCCGTGGCAAGGCCAACTTCTGCCATGCGGGATGAAGGTGTAATTCAACCTCATCAATAAGGACAATTCCTCCGCCCAGAAGCGGGTTATCAAGATTCGGATTGGCGATGACCAACCGTCGCGCAAGATCACCAACAAGCGCAATCATGCATTTTTCACCATCCGACAGCTGATCAATGCTCAACGAAATCCCATCTTTCTTGACTTCCATGCGCAAAGGCGTTCGCCGAATCCGCCAATCCGAAAACTCAGGCAAGAACCGACTCAATGCCGTGCGCACTGCAGCAAGCTCGTTATTCGCCAGATACGGCACGCCACCTGTCATCAACGTATCAGCGATACGCTCATTTTCGACATCTTCACATTCTCTAAACCATTCAAAGAACCGTCGAAAGTCCGCCGCCCTATCAAATGCATCATCATACGCGCTCAGAATTTGGAAATCATGGCGCTTCTTGATTCTCAAAGGGACATCCACAACCGATCGATTTACTGAATAATACGCAATTACAGGGACAGACTCTAATTTGCATTCACGCAGGCCCCTTATGTATTCGCCTAATTCCTTTAGATCACTTTTAACATCAAATATCGGAGCCCCCTTGGCACTTTTGCACAAAGACCAAGAAACCTGCTTACTCTGTTCAACATCAATCAACACCCCTATTGAAGATGAAATCGCAGTTGAAGAAATGTCGCTTTCTTTAAGACTAGCCCCCATTCCCGAGCCGTTAGGCGATACCAAGCGACGCACATACCAAGAAAGCAAAGTAGAAATAGCAGTTAAAACTGAAGACTTGCCCGCGCCATTGATTCCCACAAAAACATTCAACCGCTTGGCGAAATCAATTCTAGCATATGCAAACCGCCGGAAATTCTCTAACTTTAGATTTCTTAAAATCATTTAACTCTCCTTATTGTTTGAGACCCAATGAGACCACAAAAGCTTATTAATACATCAAACTCAGTTTTCCCCAACGGCGGAAACACCCCTCCGCGGCAATTCTGACGCGGGCTAGCCAGGCACAAGCCTTTGCGGCTCGAGCTCCTTGACAAACGTCCGCGTGCCGTCGGGCGCGATGCTGACGATCTTGCCGTCTTCGAGCACCGTCACAGACAAGCCGCGCGCCCAGGTCGCGCGAACCGCCTCCATGCTCGCCTTGGGCGCAAGACGCGCAAGCATCTTTGCCTCGTCAGAAAACCTGTCGTCTAGTTCCTCCATAAAGCCAATACCCTTTTAGACGTTAAAGCAACGCTCCCGCCGGGTGGAGTATGCAGCCGAATACTTCACTGGCGAGATATGTGATGGTCTTTCCATCGTTGGATTACTGTGTATTATACCATTTCCCATAGCTGAAGAAGTTGGAGTCCAGAGTTGGAGTTGGAGAGTGGAGGGTTAGGGGTCAGGGGGCAGGGGTCAGGGGTCAGGAGTTGGAGAGTGGAATGGCAGCTTGTCCACGAAGTTCGGCGAGTATGTTCTCGACAATATAGCCATCACTCATCAGCTGAAGACCATATTTCGGATCTGATAGCTGGCGCGCCGTCTGCGTGGAATAATATACATCAAGCGCCCTTTCCGCATCAATGGACAGGGCTGCCGCCAACGCCAGTACGATTCGACTTTCCTTGCGCCACAATACATTATCTCTCATGACAACCCTTCCTCACATTTTCTTTGATTCAACAAACCGAACACACTCGTCAATTATCTTCTGGCTGTGGATGCATATCTGATGATTGACCTTCTTGTAAGCGAGCTGTCCTAACGCCTGCTCGGCCGTAATGATGCCGTTCTCGTAATCTTCAACAGTGTCGATCACGTTGTCATTAGCGACGCCACCCTCCACGACATCGTAGCGCGACTGCCGCTTCCCACCTTTGCGTGAATCTATCACATACTCCAGCCACTCAAGATCATATTGCTCGAATTTCTTATAGCGTTCGGCGGCAATCTGCATTGCCTTTGCGTTGTCGAACATATAAATGTTCAACGTTGCCGTCGTGCCGGGCTGCCTGCCGGCGACCGCCTTTGCCCAAAGCTCGGCCTGCTTCCTCATGCGAGTCATGTAAAAGCCCTGCCCAAAATCGACCTTCTTCCGGCCGACCCCGACAAGTGGTTTTTTGACTTCAATTACGGAGCCATGATAGAGCTTAATCATTTCACGGCCTCCCAGTTGAGAAGAGTTTCAACTGTATCTTCCGCAACCCAATCTATTCCTTGGGTATGAAGGACGTCATAATGAGACAACAGCCTATTGTGAATCAGATTCCGAGCTTTCAGGCGACGATACATTTCCCAGGAAGGAATCTTCATCCGCTTCGCAGCATTCTCAATCGCCATTACGGCGAAGTGGAGCGGCTCGAGCTCCTTGACAAACGTCCGCGTGCCGTCGGGCGCGATGCTGACGATCTTGCCGTCTTCGAGCACCGTCACAGACAAGCCGCGCGCCCAGGCCGCGCGAACAGCTTCCATGCTCGCCTTGGACGCAAGCCGCGCAAGCATCTTCGCCTCGTCAGAAAACCTATCGTCTAGTTCCACCATAGACACAATTCCCCTTTTCAGCCATTAAAACAACGCTCACGCCCCGTGGGGTATGCAGCCGAATACCTCACTTCCACGGGTCTTCCCAACTTCTGACGTTGCTGGAGCATTATGCACCAACTTAATTTCGCGTATTTTAACCTATCGGCTGGCAGAAGTCAATAGGCCGGATTACCGTGTGCAGACGAAATGCAATCCCCCGCGCAAAATGCAGCGGAGTCCACTCACATCCGCCTCATCCCGCCAAGCATATACAGTAAAGCATATACAGAAGGGTCTGACCCTTTTGTCCCCAGCCGGCTAATCAGGTGGTAGCATCGGCAATTCTCTATAAACCTCGTCTTCCGCATATCGAGCAGTGTATCACAAAACCGATTACTATATCAACGCTACTATGTCAATAAGCTTTGACCCTTATGTTTCCCTTGAATCCCCTTTCGGCTAATAAGCTCTGCCAAACTTGTCTTGGCGTACATTCACCGGGGGCCCTCCCGAGTCCTGGCCCTCGTCAGTTCGCACATCCACTTTTCCTGAGCCCCCTCTCAGCCCCTCTTGAGACCGAATCACAACATTGACGTTCCACATCAAACAGCTTTCAAACAATCTGTTCTCCCTTGAAGCATCAATTACTTTCTCATCCCCTCTCTTAACCGCTTCCACATCCACATACCGAATAGTAGCCATCAAACTTCCCCCAATCTCACACTGCGCCAAGGTTGGCCCCCCCTCTCTCGACAGATCCGCAAGCATATCGCAGGGTATCTCTTGAACAAATTTAACAATTCTGTCAGGATTAAGACACACCCATTTCCCATCATGTTCTATGTTTTCCCACACGACATACGATTTATTTAAAACACACCTGACATGGTTTGTAGTATATGATATATCCACAGAAACTAATCCCTCAATCCCATTTCTTGGAAGATAAACGCCCCATGCTCTCGTTGACTTATTTGAAATAAAACCCGTAATTCGACCCTCGTTTGACACCATTTCCAAACTGAACAACTCTGATGGCGACTGCTTTCGAATACTACTCTCGCCAAATGTCTCCATTACAAACAGAGAAAACACTCCCACGACCGCCGCTATCATTCGACTTAAATTAATTTTCATCTGCTCCATTCCTAGGAATTTCATCCGATTGCCCTTCATATCTCCAACTAACTCCTGAAGTCCAAAATGAAAACGCACAAATTGACTCCCCTATCTTTTTGATAGCATGCTTTGGCGGTATAACTCTTATTACCTCTTTTTTTGAATCCACATCAGGTCCATCATTGACAATATCATATGACTGATAGCACGATGCCACTATCAGATTTTGCTTATGTCGATCCAGGCGTCGCTTAACCGTTTCAATCGATCTCTTCTGAGGAAGCTTCTGCCCATTAACGACAACTCGATCTTCTGGATAGAACCAATCTCTAGTGCCATGAAGCAAAATGGCACAAACATCATAATTTTTATCCATCCCCACAAGCTTGGATTCCGCAGACGAAATTATAGAATCAAGATCTTGTGCCAAAACAGACCAATTAGTTTTACGCTCTCTTTCAATCAACGTCAAGAGATCATACTTGGAACAAGATACTTGCTCATCATTAAACCTAATCTTACCTTTCGAGCGCAAGAACTCATATCGATCATCTTCTATAGCGGCTAACGCCCCCTTTGCTGCAGTAACTTCACTCTCAATAAGATTTGCATTCAACCTTCTGCTAGCCAGCTCTACAGCAGCTTGTTGGTTCGCCACTTGCGAAGCCTCCACTACACAAACAAACAAACCCAACAAATCCCAATCAATTCCACCATGACAATCATAAAGATAAAGATTTGCATTGTCTTCTACCGGATCTCTCTCAAGCCAGCGTCCTACCGTTGGCTCATAATTCCGAAACATATAGTAGACGCATCCAAATTCATCATCTTCAAACTCGCATGAGAATCGCCAAGGATTTACAGCAGCAAATTCACCACGTTGAGTAATGACTACGCCAAAGGGAGCATACTCATAAGCGGCGGCAAGCGAACCGATGGATGCAACGACCTCGCTCACATTCTTATTGCCGTCGTGAGTATAGTATGAGACAGAATCGACATAATGCCACGCGAGCGGACGAGTTGCAACTGGTTCCGTACAATCCCAGATGTAATAATTGGAGTTTTGAGTTGGAGTTGGAGAGTGGAAGTTAGCAATTTGTTGATACCCGTCATAGAAGAATCGCTGAGCATTCTTCTCACGGCGACGCCCCATGTGGTCATATGCCATCGCAAGTGTCGTATTGTCGGAATCGCGCACCCAGCGCACCGGCCGGTTCTCGCCGTTGTAGGTGACGCGCCAGAGGCCGGTCTTGGTTGTGATCAGCGTCTGATTTCCATCATCGTCGTAAGCGAACGTGTCGGACGACTGGGCGAGGTAGACCTGGCTCGTCACGGCAGACACTTCGTCCGGGCCGTTGGTGGGCGAGGCGAGCACGGCGTAGGTCTCGAGTTCCGCAAAGCCGCCGGACGACGAGTTGTCGAACGTGTCGCTGCCGAAGAAGTACTCGCCGAGTCGCCAGGTCGGGTTCTCGTTGACGGTGACGGTCGCTTCGGGCGCGGCTTCGCCGCGCACCGCCGCGTAGCCGGGGGTCGTGCGAGAAGTATATTGATTGAGGTTATTTGCCTGATAGGTCGAGGTCTGCGCTTCGCCCCTCTCGTTATAGGTCGACGACGAACGGCGGTTACCGATGGGGTCGTAGTCGAAGTCCTCGGAGAAGCCTGGGATGGGCTGGCCGTTCTTCGTTCGGCGGGCCGAAATCAACTCGCTTCGGGCGTTATAAGTGTAGCTGTCGATGGAGCCCGAAAGATCGCCGAAGGCGGAGCCGCTCTTGGCGATGGATACACGGCGACCGGCAGCGTCGTAAGTGTAGTCGAACTGCGAGATGACATTCGTGGGCGTGGCGTTGCAGACCTGGATGAGCTGGTTGTTCGCGTCGTATTGCCAGGAGGCCGTTAGGCCATTTGGATATTGGAGTGAGGCCTTGAGGTCGGAGCCCGGCAAATAAGCCCAAGAGAATTGTTCGATTGTTCGATTGTTCGGATTGTTCGATTGACCGGACGGAACGGACATCGTTGCGATGCGACCGAGAGAATCGTAGGCAATGGTCGTTTGGCGGGTGCCGTTGATCGCGTAGCCTGTGGAGCGACCGAGGGCGTCGTAATAGCGCGTCAGGTTGAAGTCGTTTTGCCACTCGTTGGTGCAATGGCCGTAGAGATCGTAGGCGTAGAGGTTCGTGACAACGCCCGCGGTCGTGGCATTGACAAGGTTACCGACGCGGTCGTAGGCCATCGACACTGTCGGCGTGCCGTCGGAGTAGACGGTGTTGGTGAGCGCGCCGGAACTGTCGTAGGCATATGCAGTCACGACGCCCCGCGCCCAGGTGCGCGTCGCGAGCCTGCCGTCGGGCGTGTAGGCGTATGACGGCCCCTTCCCGTCGGCATAGACCTTGTTCGTGACGAGACCCGTCGCCTCGTCGCGCAGCCAGCGGGTAACGTCGCCGTTGGAGAGTGATTCGCTCCTGTAGGTGGTCATGGAAATCTTCTCGCCGTAGTCGTTGTACGCGTAGTCCACCGGATACGTCGCGCCGCGCTGGGAGACGACGCGCCCCTCCGCGTCGTAGGCGGTGAAGACCGTGTTGCCCATGGGGTCGGTCGCGGACACCCGGCGCCCGATGGCGTCGTAGCCGTAGGTTGTCGCGTTGCCCGCGCCGTCGGTCGTGGAGGCGACGCGGCCGTATTGGTCGTATGCGGTCGTCGTCGTGTTGCCGCGCCCGTCGGTGGCGGATGTCTCGCGGCCAAGCGCGTCGTAGCCGTAGAGCGTCGCGACGCCGGTGGAGGTGACATTGGTGGCGACGAGCCCGCAGACGGAGATCGTGGTCTCGGGAATCTCCGAGCCGGGGACGGATACGATCCTCGTCTCCGCCATCGCCGCGCGGTCGCGGCAGACGAGCGCACGGGTCTCGTTGCCGCGGATGTCGATGGAGACGCTTTCGGAGACAAGGCCGTCCGCGCCGCCGAGGCCGGTCATGCGCTCGCGGACGCAGGAGGTGCGGGAGAGCGCGGCGGAGCCGTCATTCCGCGCGCGCCACCAGTCGGAGCCGAGCTTGACGTACTGGGTGGAGTTGGAGACCACGCGGTCGGGACCGACGAGGTCGACGACGCCGTCGAAGTCGATGTCCTCCACCGTCGCCGTGCGCTCGCCGAGGGAGTCGTAGAGGTAGATGGCGCTGCGGATGGGACAGGATTGGCCGTTTGTCTCTCGCAGAGACGCAGAGGCGCGGAGGATGGATGCGGGGGTGGGGGAAGCGTATGTGGAAGTGGCGGCGAGGCGGCCGGCGGCGTCATATCGGTTGGAGGAGACGATTGCCGCGCCGAAGCCGGGCGTCGTCTCCTCGACGGTCCGTCCAAGCGGATCGGTCTTCGCCGTTCGCCAGCGCGGAGAGTCGGCTCCAAGGCGCCCTTCCGAGGTCTTCGTCCATTCGCATCCGTCCGCGTCGGTGCCGTAGGAATAGGTGCGCTTAAGAAAACCATTGAGGCGTGTCTCCTTCGTGCGTCCGTCCGAGTAGGAGACCGTCTCGTTGGTTACTGCGCATGGCGTCCCGAAGCCGCGGATCGCGGTGCGGGTCTCGAGGCCGGCGACAGCATCTGTCTCGTAGAGGTACTTTGTCGCAACGCCGTCCGCGGCGACGGCGAGCGTCGTCCGTCCGAAGGCGTCGTACTCGGTCGTCTCGGTCTCGGAGAGGTTGCCGGAGGAGACGGTGCGCGAGAGGACGCGGTCTTCCGGGTCGCGGACGTAGGATGTCGTCGTGGACGGACGCTGCCCGTTCCAGGACTTCGTCTCGGAGACTACGCGACCGAGCGCGTCGTAGGAATACGTCGTGCGCGATCCGTCCGCGGCGGTTTCGGCAAGGAGTCTTTCGCCCGCGTACTCGCGCTCGACACGCGAGCCGTCGGAGGACACCTCCAGGACCGGATTCCCGAGGTGGTCGCGGGTGGTCGCGGTCCAGGCGATGCGCTCGAAGTCGCTCTCCCCCGGCCCGGTGCAGACATGGGTCTCCCTGAGGACGACGAGGCGCGACGAGCGGACCTCGACCGTCACCTCGCGGACGGTGCGGCCAGGCACCTGGGCGGGACCGCCCGAGAGCGCCCCCGCAGGCCGCCTCGTCGCCACGGTGCGGAAGTACTTCTTGTTCTCGGGGTCCGGGGTGAAGACTCCGGCGGAGCCGCCCTGCCCCGGCTCGTAGATCCCGGAGACGTAGTCGCGCTCGTCCACCGTCCCGTCCGCCGCGACGCCGAGCGAGAGCCTCTCCGAGCAGGAGCGGCAGGAGTTCTTCGGCATGTAGTCGGAATAGGACCTCGGGTTCGCCGGGTCCTCCCAGGCGTCCGCCGCCCCGGCGGCCAGCGGGTCGCGGAGCCGCACCTCCTCGACGATGCGGTGGCTCCTCGCGTCCAGCGCCGCGAAGCGCAGCGTCCGCGAGACCGCGACGCCGCCGACGGACTCGGTCTCGTCACGCGGCAGCCCCACGTACTCGGTGCAGTCGTCGTCGGCTATGGACGCGACGCCGGCTGGCGCGTGCGGGCGCACCCCGATGGGGTTGTACGACATCGTGCGCACGCGCACCGGGCGGCCCGGGGCGCGGACGGTCTCGCGGACGACGCGACCGGCGGAGTCGTACTCCCACTCGGTGACGAGACCCGACGGCTCCGCGCGCGAGGCGAGTCCGCCCGGGAACGCCGCGCCCGGGCCGCAGTAGGTCCTGGTCTCGACGTTGGTGGGGCCGGAGGGGCCGTACTCGGCTATGCGCACGGGCTTCTCCACGCCGGAGGCGTCCGCGTAGTCTACGACATGGAACGACTCCGATCCGCCCGGGCCGGAAACGCGCCTCTCGACCCGGCGAAGACCGTACGGGAGCGTGGAGACCGAGCACTCGGCGACATGCAGACCGCCGCCGCGCGAAACAGAATAGACGGTCCCGCCGGCGGACTGTGAGCGGGAGAAGTCGACAACCGCGTCGGCGAGACCGGGTCGCCGCTCGACCACGCGGACCGAGTTGGACGGAGCCGCACCGGGGCCGATTTCGCAGACGAGAAACGGAGAGGCGCCGGGCCTGAGGACGTAGTTGCCGCGCGAATCGAGTTCCGGCTCGAGCGACGACGGGCTGTAGAACGACACGCTGAACGGAAACGACGACGGCGAGCTCACCCGGACGAAGCAGTCCGGCGCGAGGATGTCGGCGACGCAGTAGTCCTCGAACCAGGAGACCATGTACCCGCCGGACCCCTCCCGTCTCGCGGCCTTCGACCACACCACGTCCAGCCCCGACGACGGCCCTTCCATGAGCCGCAGCATCGACGCGTCGCGCCGGGGACCGAACATCCGCGCCGCCGAGAGCGAGAGCCGCCCGGCGGGCGAGCCGGAGGCCGCGCCGCCGAGGGACACGCTCCAGCGCGGCATCCCCGGGGGGAGCGCGGCAGCGGCCGATGAGCGGACGGCGCGGACGGCGCGGGACGGCGACGAGCGCACCGTCGGCGAGAGATCCTCGGAGGACGGAGTGAAGTCCACGCCGGTGCTGCCGGGAACCGAGTCTCCGGCGCTCTTCTTCAGGATCTCGACGGACACGTCCTTCCCGACCTCGCTGCCGTGCTCGCAGGTCCCTGATATATGGACTGTGGCGAAGTCGGGGATGGTCTCGCATCCGGTCGGGTTGAGGACTAGAGTCCCCTTGGCGACCCCGGACGGATGGTTGCCGCAGGTAATGGGCGCGGTTATCTGCTCCTGCACCTCGTCGCCGCAGCAGCTTACGTATACCACCTTCGGCGTGTGCTGGCCGACGGCGCACGGACAGGCCGCGGCGGCGAGCGCGGACGCGGCAAGCGCGAGCGCGGCGAGACGAAGGACGAAGGTCTGAAGGGATGGCTTCATCGACAGTCCTTTTCTAGAAAACGGTGGCGGTGACGCTGCGGATCAGCCCGGCGCCACGGCGGACGCCGGCGCGCGGGCTGCGCCCGAGCCGGAACTCGGCGAGGTTGGAGACGCCGTCGCCGTCCGGGTCGGCGCCGGCGTCGGCCGCGTCCCGCGGGTCGAGTCCGTAGAACGCCTCCCATCCGTTCGGCATGCCGTCGCCGTCGTCGTCGCCTTCCGGGTCGAGGGCCCCGCCGACGAACTGCCGGTACGCGGACGCGATCTCCGAATCAGCCAAAGCGGAAGACCACACGCGCACGTCGGCGACGCCGCCCGAGAACGGCTGCGCCGGCCCGCGGCCGACGATGGTGCCGAGCGCGAGCGGCGCCGGCTCGCAGCCGCCGGACGGCGCGGCCGCC
>CACXRO010000052.1 GCA_902770045.1 uncultured bacterium | reverse complement strand
TCTCTGCTATGTACTTCCTGTCCGCAGACGAGAGGTGGAAGCGACTGCGAAAATTCGACTTCGACAACCGCGTGAAAGCCGCATCATAGCGGTCTATCAAATTTCCACCCATGTCGGCTCGTAGGCGATTTCGTACCGTTCGTCGAGGCGGGAGACGTTGTAGACACGGGTTGACTCAAAGTCTACACCTCCGTGCTGTCCTGTATGGATATGGCCGCAGAAAACGAATCGCGGATGCTTCTCGACGATGGCCTCTGTCAGCTCCGACGAGCCGAAATGCTCGGAGTCCGTCTGGAGCGAACGGTCGACGTCGCTTCCCGGAATGCGCGGCGGCGAGTGTGTGACGAGAACATCGAGACCAGGGGGAATCTTCGCGAACCACCGCTTCAGCGTGTCCGACTCGCCCTCGAACGCCCAGGAATAGGAGATGATCGGCACCCAGGGCGTCCCGTAGAACCTTACGCCGTCGATCTCCACTCCGGAATCGCCGAGAAAATGGACGTTCGGCGAGAACTCGTACTTCCAGTCTATCCCCTGATTCTTGAAGAGTATGTGTGCAATCGGATAGAAGTCGTGGTTTCCGGGGATGACGACAAACTGTATGCCGTGGTACGACGACGTCCATTCCCTGAACCGCTTGTTGATCCACTTCTTCTGGTCGTTTATGTGCCACGGCCCGCGACCCTTGAGCGGAGCGATGTCGCCCGCCAGCACCACGACGTCTGCACCCTTGGGGTCAAGCCCCTCAAGGTTGCCGTGCAGATCAGATGTGGCCATTATCCGCATTGCAGTTTCTACGCCTTGTTGATTGAGACTATCAGGTCATTCGCCCACGCGACCGCCTCGTCGCAGGTCGGGAGAACGTCAAGCCCATTCCCCGCATCTTCGTAAAGGGAATCCCATGCCGAACCTTTCGCCACGGTCGGCGGCCAGGGCTGCCTACGCCGATAGTCAAAAAGCCTAATGCAGATCGCCCTTGCTTCGGCTAGGTCAATCTGCGAATGCCCGCACATGAGCTGAAGGTCGACAAGGTCGTGCGGACGATCCGCACCCGCCGTTGTGACAGCGTGCAGTTTCTGTGCAATCTGGTACGACAGCTTCATTACTGGGATCGGATTCGGACGAGGAAATCCAAGTTGCTCAAGCACCTCGGCGATGTCGGACGGATATTCAAGCTCTGCTTCGTCGGCGTCGCCAATCTCGTTGTGGCCGATTTCAATTCTGACGGTCTGCCACGATCTGTCGTTGTATGCGAGTCTTATGTCGTAAGGTATCATGACATAACCCTGCGGAACGCCTGCCGGATGAGGCGGCTCGACGCGCTGCAACCTTCCTGTAAAACCGTTCCATCCAGCCTTGAGACTCGATTCAAGCTTGTCTAGATATGCGTCCAACTCCATGACGCGGGCCGTGTCCATGTCGCGGGTGTAGCGCGTCATGTTGCCGCCGTAGCGGAACATCAGTGAACTGCCGCCCTTGACGACGCCGTCGGGGAGCATCTGCGCGATGATCACGTTGGCAAGTGCGCGGCCGAGCCGCAATGCGTCGCGTTCCGGCCCTGCGATCCTGTTTATCGCCTTGATGAGATTTGTGCACGTATTTGGACGGTTCATTGGGCAAACTCCCTCTTGAGTTCATGGTATTCCTGCCGGCCGACAAGCCCCTGTCGCTCGGCCTCGTCGATGGCATCGACAAGACGCTCCCTCATGACGGTTCCCCTGCATGCACGAATCGCGTCGGCCACCGACTGGCAGGCAATCCCCTCGAACATCTCCTCCTTTACGCCTTCGGACTTTTTGACAAGGCGTATCCACTCGGGAAGGTTTCGACGGACGCGCTTCTCGACCGCCACTTGAATTTGCTTTGGATTCACAAGGGCGAGGTTGTGCATGGCCAGCACACCGTCGCCATAGATGATGGCGCCCCGCCCGACGAGGGCGATTGCCTCTGCGTAGTGGTCGTATGGCGTCGGGACATGATACTTGATTCTGTACACGCCGCGTCCGCATCTCTCCAGTCGACCATTCGCTTCCCAGAAAAGCAACTGCTTGCGGTGAATACCCAGTTCAGCGGCATCCTCCACGGTTATGAGTCCATACCGTTCTGCGGCAGCCTCATAAACTTTATCAAAGTTTTTCATGTCAATATGATACCATAATCGAGAACATTTTGTCAATAGCCAAAAGGTGAAATTGTCAAATTGATACCATAATCGCCAACAAAGTGACAAAGCAAAGCATCAAAAGACCCTTCTGTATATGTTTTTACTGTATATGCTGCGACACGCGGGTTGATCTGCGACGGGGTTTCCACCGTCACGGATGCGTCACAGCGCATGCCAGCCGCAATTCCGCCCACGATGGCGAGGGCAAGCGCAAGCGCGGACTTGTCACGGTTGTTCATCGCGTGAATTATACCATTTCTGCCGCGCTCTGTGTTGGCTTTCGCGGCAGCTTTCCGCCGCCGCAAAAGGTGAGCGTCGTTAGACGCGAACAAATCCGTGTGTTAATCAAAACTGCACCCCTGCCAGTGCATCCGCGTTGCGGACGACCTTTGGTCGGGGGATATGCGTAAACTGCCGCGCAACTTGCCGCGCAAACCGCCGCGGCCTTTCAACTTTTCAACCTTTCAACTTTTCAACCTGTTTAACCGCCGCGGGAAGTGCCGCCTTAGGTGGTGTAGTCGGCGTTGATGTGCACGTAGTCGAGCGAGAAATCGCAGGTGTAGACCGAGCTTTCGCCTTTGCCGAGGCCAAGATCGACGACGACTTCGAACGCCTTCTTCTTCAGCACCTTCGCAAGCTTCTTCAGCTGGGCCTCGCCGGCGGTCTCGCCACGGCGGAAAGCCCAGACGCCGTCGTAGTACACCTCGGCGCGCATGTCGTCCACGTCCGCACCGGAGTAGCCTACCGCCGCGAGGACGCGTCCCCAGTTGGGGTCCTTGCCGAACCAGCTCGTCTTCGCGAGCGGACTCTTCGCCACCGCTCGCGCGGCGCGGGCGGCGTCCTTCTCGCTCTTCGCGCCCCTGACGGTGACGGTGACGAACTTGGTGGCGCCCTCGCCGTCCGCCGCCATCTGCTTCGCCAAGGAGATGCACACCGCCTCGAGCGCGGCGCGGAAGGCCTCGAAATCGGCGCCGCCGCGCGTTATTGGCGCGTTGCCGGCCTTGCCGGAGGCGAGCAGGAAGACGGAGTCGTTGGTGGACTCGTCGCCGTCCACCACCACCCGGTTGAAGCTCTTGGCAATCGCCAGCTTGAGCGCGCGGCGGAGCATCGCCGGCGAGATCGCGCAGTCGGTGGTGATGAAGCCGAGCATCGTGGCCATGTTCGGCTCGATCATGCCCGAGCCCTTGCACATGCCGCCGACGGTCACGCGGCGGCCGCCCACGGTCGTGCGCACGCACGCCTGCTTGGGACGGGTGTCGGTGGTCATCACCGCGCGCTCGGCCGCGAGCCCGTGCGCCGCGGTGCGCCCGAGCGTCTTTTTCGCCTTGCGCATCCCCGCGAGCAGCCGGTCGAGCGGCAGGCGGCGGCCTATCACCCCGGTCGAGGCGACGAGCACATGCGCCGGGTCGATCCCCAGCTCGCCGGCGGTCGCGAGGGCCGAGACCTTCGCGTCCCGCATCCCCTCCGCACCGGTGCAGGCGTTGGCGCAGCCGGAGTTGGCGAGGATCGCCTGCACCCGGCCGCCCTTGACGATTTCGCGGTCGTAGACGACCGGCGCGGCCGCCACCTGGTTGGTGGTGAAAACCGCCGCGGCGGCGCAGGGCTCGTCCGCAACGATCAGCGCGACGTCGCGCCGGTCCTGATACTTGATCGCCGCCGGAACTCCGGCGGCACGAAATCCCGCAGCAGAGACCACTCCGCCGCGGAATGTTTCAATCTTGCCCATGGAGCGACCTCCTTGCCGGCCCGGTCAGCGGACCTCGTAGTGCCCGGGCTGCCAGACGCGCACGACCGCGCCGTTGGGCTGGATCTGGTCGACATAGCGGCCGGCCACCCAGACCTGGCGCTGGACCGTCTGCACCACCACCGGCTGCTGCTGCACCACGACGGGCTGCTGCACCACCACGGGAGCTGGAGCGACGACCGCGGGCTGCACGACGACAGGCTGCTGCACCACCACCGGCGAAACCACCGGCGGCGGATCGGGCGTGATCGCGTCCAGGATCGCCGCGCCGAGGATGGCGCCGCCGACCACGCCCGCCGCCACCGCGGCGTCGCGGTGGTGATGGTGGTGGTGGCCGTAGTAGCGGGGCCGCGGGCCCCAGGCCGGCGGAGGCGGACCCCACGGGCGCGCCTCGGCCACCAGCGCCGCCGCGGCAATCACTACCGCGGCAATCGCGATGCGTCTCACTGGGCAACCTCCTTCTTGGGCTCGTCGTCCGTCGCCGGGCGCTTGCCCTTGTACCACCAGAACATCACCGGCGTCGCGATGAAGACGGACGAGAACGTGCCCGCCACCACGCCGAAGAGCATGATGAGCGCGAAGTCGAAGATCGACCCGTCGCCGAACGCGAACAGCGCCGCCACCGCGAAGAAGGTGGTGAGCGAGGTGACGACCGTGCGCGAGAGGCACTGGTTGATCGCCGCGTTGCAGAGGTCGTAGAAGGACATCCGGCGGTCATGGCGCAGCAGCTCGCGGATGCGGTCGAACACGACCACCGTATCGTTCACCGAGTAGCCGATGATCGTCAGCACTGCGGTGATCACGATGAGCGACACCTGGCGGCCGCAGAGCGAGAAGAGGCCGAGCGAGATGAGCGCGTCGTGGGCGAGCGCGACCAGCGCGCCGAGGCCGAAGCCGAAGCGGAAGCGGAAGCCGACGTAGACGAGGATCGCCGCGAGCGAGAAGAGCACCGCGTAGATGCCGCTCCGCTTGAGGTCCGCGCCGACCATCGAGCCGACTTCGTCCACCGACGCGGGCGCGATCTCCGCCGCCGGGAACTTCTCCTGCAGGAGCTTGGTCACGTACGCGCCGACGTCCTTGTTCTCGACCTTGGAGCCCTTCTCGGTCTCGGCGGTCTCGCCCGTCTTGACGAGCAGGGTGGTGGAGCCCACGCCCTCCTGGTACTGGATGATCGCCGCGTTGTCGAAGTCCTTGATCGCGGCGCGCACATCGGCGACGGACGGCTTCGCCTCGCTCTTGAGGTTGTAGACGATCGAGGTGCCGCCAGTGAGGTCGACGGAGAGCACCGACGCGCGATCGTTCGCGAGGCGAACGAAGAAGATCGCCACCGCCACGGCGATGAAGGCGAACGAGCCGCCGACCGTGAACTTGGTGACCTTCATGAAGTCGTACTTCGCGTTCTTGAAGAAGTGGAGCATCCTGAACGGCTTCATCGAGTCCGGGTTGACCGTGTGGTCGAACACGAGCCGCGTCACCACGAGCGCGGTGAACATCGAGATCGCGACGCCGGCGGTGAGGGTGATCGCGAATCCGCGCACCGGGCCGGTGCCGACAACGAAGAGGATGACGCCGGTGATGATGGTGGTGAGGTTGGAGTCGAAGATCGCGGTGAACGCGCGGGCGTAGCCGTTGCGCACCGACTCGCCGGCGGCCTTGCCGGCGGCGAACTCCTCGCGGATGCGCTCGAAGATGAGCACGTTGGCGTCGACCGCCATGCCGAGCGTCAGCACCAGGCCGGCGATGCCGGGCATGGTGAGGACGGGGAGCTGCATCGAGCCGCCGCCGCCCATCGAGGGATCGTGGGCGAAGACGCCGAGCACGTTGGCGACGACCACGAGCGCCGTCGGCAGCAGCGCGACGTCGAGGAAGAGCGCGATGTCGGCGACGAGGCCGGCGTACCAGTAGTAGATCAGCATGAAGATCGCGACCAGCGAGAAGCCGAGCGCGGCGGCGACGATGCCGGCCTCCTTCGCGTCCTCGCCGACCGTCGGCGAGACCGAGGTCTCGGCCAGGATCTTCATCGGCGCGGGCAGCGCGCCGGCGTTCAGCTCCGCGGCAAGCTTGCGGGCGGAAGCGGGGTCGAAGTGGCCGGTGATCTGGCCGTTGGCGCCGATCTCGCCGTTGATGACCGGCGCGGAGACGAGCTGCTCGTCGAGAACGATCGCCAGCTGCCGGCCGCGGTCGCCCGGGTTCTTGGGGCCGTGCGCCTTGTAGTTGCGCGTCAGCGTCGAGAAGATGCGCGCGCCCTCGGAGTTGAGGCGGAAGCCGATCGCGAGCGTGCCGGTGGTCGGGTCGCGCTCGACCGCGGCGGAGACGAGCGACTCGCCGGTGAGCTCGGTCTTGCGCGAGACGAACGAGGGCGAGAAAGTGCCGTCGCCGTTGTCCTCGAGCATGAAGCGGTAGCGCGCGTCAGGCGTCTCAAACGCGGCGAGGCGCGCGGCGTAGCCGGGCTGCTTGGAGACCTCGGCCCAGTCGGGAGCCTTGGCATAGCCGCGGCCACCCTTCACGTAGCCGGGAGGGGCGACCTCCTTGCCGAGCAGCTTGGCGACGAGCTGGTCGTTCTTCGGGTGGGTGAGGCGGAACTCGAGGAACGCCGCGCTCTGGAGGTTGGCCTTGGCGGCCTTGCGCACCTCCTCGTCGGCGCCCGGAAGCTGCACCAGCAGGCGGTGGTCCTTCATCCCCTGGATCACCGGCTCGTTGGTACCCATCGCGTCCACGCGGCGGCGGATCACCTGGATGATGCGCTCGTCGCAGCCCTTGAGCGTCTCGGCCACCTTGCGCTCGACCGCGCCGGGCGTGTTGGTGATGCCGGGGTTGGCGGCGATGATCGACTCCGTCAGCCGGTCGGTGTCGACGCCGAGCGTGAAGGACGTGCCGCCCTTCAGGTCGAGGCCGAAACGGAGCTTCTCCGACGGCGGGTTGCAGACGTAGAAGGACACCGCGGCGATGACGCCCAGCACCACCCACTTCCAGATGTTGTTGCGAACTACCGAACTGTTAGCCATTTCTTCGCTTCTTTCCTGCTGTTGTTTTTGTTGTCACCTTTGACGCATGCGCGCCGCTCAGACGGCAACCCTCTTCTTGCGCAGTTTGGGCTGGCCGATGTCCTTGACCAGGGTGCGGAACGAGCCCTTGCGCACGTTGAACGGCTTGCCGCCCCTGATGCGCGAGAACGCGCAGGCCTGGATCTTGGCGAAGGCGTTCTCGTCGGTCCCGACCACGCCGGAGACGCCGCCGAGCGCGCACTCGACCGCCTTTCGGGCGCACTTCTCGATGAGCCTGAGGTCCTTGCGGTTCGGCGCCGCGGAGCGCGCGAAGTAGCCGGACTTGAAGACCTGCACCTTCTCGGCGCCGAGCAGCTCGCCGAGGCGCTTGCCCACGTACTGGCCGACGTTAACCTTGTCGAGCCGCGGGTGGCCGAACGCGTCCACCGGCACGTCCTCGCCGCGGCGGCGCATCTCGCGGATGATGTCCTTGACGCCGGCGCCCTCGGAGACGAACACGTTGACCGCGTCGTACTTGTCCATAACCTTGGAGAGGCGGGCCGCCTCGGCCTTGAAGTCGATCGCGCACTCGGGGATGTAGATCGCGTGGATGTCCTGGCGGCCCATCGTCAGGCCGAAATCGTCGAGGAACAGGCCCTTGCGCGCCATCTCCTTGAGCATCTTGCGGTAGCACTGCGCCGTCTTGTAGGTGAGCCAGCCGCAGTTGCGGCCCATCACCTCGTGGATCGTGAGCGCGCGCGGGTTGGCGCTGTTCTCCTTGACCACGTTGAGGAAGAACTTCGCCCCCTCCTCCGCGGCAGTCCACGCGCCGAGCGACTGCTTGATCGGGTAGACGTCGTTGTCGACGGTCTTGGGCAGGCCCACCACGATCAGCGGATAGCCGTTCTTCTCGAGGTACGCCGCCAGATCCGCCGCGGTGGTGTTGGTGTCGTCGCCGCCGATGGTGTGGAGGACGTCCACGCCGTCCTTCACCAGCTGGTCGGCCGCCACCTTGAGCGGATCCTCGCCCTCCTTGACGAGTCCGCGCTTGACGCAGTCCGCGACGTTGGTGAGCTTCACGCGGCTGTTGCCGATCGGGCTGCCGCCGTGCTGGGTGAGCACCAGCGCGCGCTTGCGCACCTCGGGCGTCACCGGAATCGACACGCCCTTCAAAAGCCCCATGTAGCCGTTGATGTAGCCGATCATCTCCACCTGCGGAGCCTTCTTCGTGTACTCGTCGATCATGAACCCGATCGAGCTCGAGAGGCACGGCGCCAGTCCGCCGGCGGTGAGGAACGCGACCTTCTTCACTTCCTTCATTTCCTTCTCCTTGTTCTTTCTTTTGCTTGAATATCCACTTAGATGCGCTTCAGCACGTCCGCCATCTCCACGGCGGCGAACATCGCCGAAAAGCCCTTGTTGCCCTGCTTGGTGCCGCAGCGCTCGACCGCCTGCTCGAGATTGTCGGCCGAAACGACGCCGTCCACTACCGGCACGCCCGATTCAAGCGAGATCTCGCTGAACGCACGCGCCGTCGTCTCGTTGATGAGGTCGGCGTGCGGAGTCGCCCCGCGCACCACCGCGCCGAGCGCGACCACCGCGTCGACCTTCGAGGCCGCGAGCTTCTTCGCCGCGAGCGGCAGCTCGTAGGCGCCAGGCACGCGCACCAGCTTGAGATCCTTCTCGCTCCCGCCCAGCCGCGTGAACGCGTCGACCGCGCCCTTCACCAGCTGCTCGGTGAGAAAACTGTTGAAACGGCTCACCACCAGGGCGATTTTCATTCCCTTGGCGCTCAGATTGCCATTGATTTCTGTCATAGGTCCATCTTTCTCGCTTGTTTTGGCTTTGGCTGCGTATTTTATCAAATTTCCGTCATTTAGTCAAAGCGCCACCGCGAATTTTTTGATATACTACTTAAATCATGAAGACACAGGCAATTCTGCTGGCAGCGCTGGGGACGGCTTTCGCGGTCCGCGGCGGAACGGTCATTTCGGGACTCGGCGCGGACGCGGCGGCAAACCGCGCCGTCATCCAGCGAGCGGTCGACGCCGCGAGCGCCGCGGGCGGCGGACGCGTCGAGATTCCGCCGGGAACGTGGCCGACCGGCTCGATCGAGCTCAAGAGCGGCGTCGAGCTGCACCTGCCAAAGGGAGCGACGCTCAAGGGCAGCGTGAACCGCGCGGACTACAACGCGAACGACGCCTTCCCCGAGAACTTCTGGAGCAACTCCGAGGAGTGGAGCGGCGGCCACCTCGTGTGGGCGCGCGACGCCGAAGACATCTCCATCACCGGCGAGGGCGCGATCAACGGCAGCGGACCCGAGTTCTTCGGCGAACCGGAAGAGGACAGCCGCTGGCCGTTCTACAAGTACGGGCTCAAGCTGCAGCCGATCGACCGCGAGTGGTTCCGCCCCGGCCCGATGGTCGCCCTCTTCCGCTGCCGTCGCGTACGCCTTGCCGGCGTCTCGCTCGACGACACCCCCGCCTGGACGTGCCACGTCCGCTGCTGCGACGGCGTGGACATCCGCGGCGTCAGGATCAACGCAGACGTCACCATCGCCAACTCCGACGGCTTCTCCATCGACTGCTCGCGCAACGTGACGGTCGCGGACTGCACCCTGCACACCGGCGACGACGGGTTCGCCATCCGAGCCTCGTGCAAACTCCATGCGGCGACGAACTTCTGCGAGAACATCGCCATCACCAACTGCGACATCTGGAGCTGCTGCTACGGCATCCGCTACGGCATCGGCACCGGGACGATCCGCAACGTACGCGTCGAGGACACGCGCATCCACGAAGCGGCGGGGGCCGGCGTCGGCTTCACCCCGGCCTGGATCGACGCCGGACGCAACTGCTACATCGAGGACATCGCGCACAGGGGCTGCCTCGTCGCCGACTGCGTGCACGGCGTCGACGGCGGTCCGAGCGGCGGCGACTCGAAGGTGACCGGCATCCGATTCGAGAAATGCGTCTTCAGGACGCTCCTGCCGATCTGGCTCACCGGCGGCAAACGCTGCCAGTTCACCTTCGCCGACTGCGTCCGCGAGCCCATCACGCGCGTGGCGGTGCGCCACCGCCGCGGCTGGCACGAGAACGAGATCCTCGCCAAGCGCTCGGCCTTCGCGGAAATCGCGGGCGACGCGGACAGGATCAGGATCGAGAACTGCCTGCCGCGTCCGTTCGGCTCGTGCGGAGTCCTGGCGCTCTGCTTCGACGACCGCAACTTCGAGGACTGGGAGCGTGCGATCCCCCTCTTCGCGAAGTACGGCGCGCACGCGACCTTCTTCGTGAGCGGAGAGTTCACGCCTGACGCCGTGCGCGCGTCCAAGAAGCTCCTCGAGGCCGGACACTCGATCGGCCTCCACGGACTCAACCACCGCGACGTGCCGGAGCTGATCGCCCAAAAAGGCGCCGGCGCGTACTTCGCCGCCGAAATCGACAGGCCGAAGCGCCAGTGCGACGTCGCGTACATCCCGGTGCGCTCGTTCGCCTACCCGAACAACCGCCGCGACGACGAGACGGACAAGGTGCTGGGGCGGCGCTTCGCGCGTCTGCGCGCCGGCATTCCCGGCGTGCGTCCCTACGACCCCAGGGGCGAGAAGCGCGGCGAGCTCATGCCGCTGGTCTCCGACGAACGCGTGTTCTTCCCGGTCGCGGAACTGCCCAGGCGCCGCGTGCTCGGCGGAGTCATCCTGGGCGAGGCGTATGCGACGGACATCGACGACGTCGTCGCCTGCGTGAAGCGCGCCGGCGCGCGTAAGGAGGCGCTGGTCTTCACCTCGCACGGCATCCGCCCGGACGCGAAGCACAT
Source organism: uncultured bacterium (assembly GCA_902770045.1). Lineage (GTDB taxonomy): Bacteria > Verrucomicrobiota > Kiritimatiellia > RFP12 > UBA1067 > UBA1067. Next base: position 315 of record CACXRO010000052.1, on the reverse strand, counting down.
CCACATGAAGACCGAGTGGCTGGAGAAGATTCTCGCCGCGGCGAAGGAGGCCGATGTCGCCGTCCTCGCCTTCGACGAGATCCCCGTCTACTAACCTTACTTCCCGCCCTTCGCCGGAACCGCGAGCGACGCGCCCTTCAGGTCCGTCCAGAGCGTGCCTTCGCCGGAGTGGATTACGCGGATGTTGACGGCGGGGTTGAGCGCGTCGGCAAACGTGAGGTCCGCCCAGAGCGACGGGTCCTTGAACGCAGAGGCGCGGCGCTTGATGCCGAGCGCCTCCTCGTTCTCGACGAGGAACTTCGCCTTGACCTCGGC
>CACXRO010000051.1 GCA_902770045.1 uncultured bacterium | reverse complement strand
ACCACGCCGGATTGCCAAACTCAACGCTACGCCGACATCCAACGAACGGCTAAACTTTCGTTTAACCTTTCTAAGTTTCGTTTACTTTGGCAAACGGCCCAACGCATTAAAAGCCGATTCTTCCCCTTTGGGGCCCCTGAATCGTTTTTAATGCGTTGGAAGTGTCTCAGCAACCAACAACCAACAGCGCAGCGTCCAGTGGGAAGCGGACGTGAATCCACACTTCACTGGTTGCCGGCTGCTGGCTGCTGGAACACTTCCAACGCATCAAAAATTCGTTCTACCTCGCGTCAGCGGGGAAAAGGAATTTTTGATGCGTTGGCCGTAGGGATATGCGGGGCTACTTGGCGCGGAGGTAGGCGGAGTAGGCGCGGTAGGTGGACCAGGCGTCGAACTTGGAAACGATCTCCCACGGCGCGTGCATGTTCCACATCGGCGTGCCCATGTCCAGCACCTTCATCCCGAAGCGGGCCATGTACTGCGATATCGTGCCGCCGCCGCCCTTCTCCTGGCGGCCGAGCTCGGCCATCTGCCAGGCGACGCCCTCCTCCGCCATGATCCGGCGGATCTCGGCGATGAACTCCGGTCCGCAGTCGCTCGCGCCGCCCTTGGAGGTGCCGCCGGTGTACTTCGAGGCCGCGACGCCGCGGTGGAGGCGCGCCTCGTTGCCGGTCGAGTCGACGTCCGGGAAATGCGGGTCGGCCGCCGCGGTGACGTCCGCCGAGAGCATGGTCGAGCGCTCGAGCGCGCGCCGCACCATGATGTCGCGCGGCGACTTCTCCTGGCGCTCCACGAGCTCGGCGACGGTGTTCTCGAAAAACGAGCTCTGCATGCCAGTGGAGCCGACCGAGCCGATCTCCTCCTTGTCGCACATCAGGATCGAGGCGGTGACCTCGGGGACGGACTTCGACGCGTCGACGAGCGCCTTCAGCGCGGCGAAGGAGCAGACGCGGTCGTCGTGGCCGTAGCCGGCGATGAGCGCGCGGTCGAAGCCGACCTCGCGCGGCATTCCGGCGGGCACGATCTCGAGCTCGGCGCTGAGGAGGTCCTCCTCGTCGATGCGGTACTTCTTCTTCAGGTAGGCGACGAACCCGGAGCGGTCGGCGCTGGGGGCGCCGTCGGAATCGCCCTTGCCCTTCTTCTTCCCGGGCGTGGACCAGCAGACGGGGTCGAGGTCCTCGGCGGCGAAGAACTCGTCGCGGGTCTTCTTGGCCTGGTCCTTGCCGAGGTGGGGCAGGATGTCGGTGATCATGAAGACGGGGTCGTTGCGGCCGTCGCCGACGGCGATCTCGACCCTGGAGCCGTTCTTGCGGACGACGGTGCCGTAGAGCGCGAGCGGCAGGGTGAGCCACTGGTACTTCTTGATGCCGCCGTAGATGTGGCAGTCGAAGTAGACGGCGCCGCCCTTCTCGTAGACCGGGCGCGGCTTGAGGTCGAGCCGCGGCGCGTCGGTGTGGCCGCCGACCACCTTGATGCCGGCCTCGGCGACGCTCCGGCGGCCGATGACCGCGGCCATTACGGTGCGGTCCTCGCAGCCGCGCCAGACGCGGGCGCCGGGCTTGAGGGTCCGGAAGGAGCCGAGCTCGCGGAAACCGGCGGCCTCGAGGATGCGCACGCTCTCGGCGTAGCTGCGGCGGGCGGTCTTGGCGACGCCGAGGTACCTGAGGTACTCGGCGGAATAGGCCTCAAGCGAGGCGGTGCGGGCGGCGCGCTTCATCACTCGTCCTCCTCGAGGCGCTTGAGGAAGCTCGTGGCCTGCTTGGCCGCCTTGCCGCCGGGATACTCCTCGAGGATCTGGCGGAACTTGGCGACGGCGCCCTCGCGGTCGCCCTGGCGGTGGAGGATGACGCCCCACTTCAGCAGCATTTCGTCGAGCCACGGCGCGTCGGGGTAGTCCTCGAGCACGCGGTTGATGATCTCGGTGGCCTTGGAGAAGGACTTGATGGAGACGTAGTAGTCGACCATGCGCTTGTAGGACTCGCCGGCGAAGGCGCTGGACGGATACCCCTCGGCGCAGCGGCTGTAGGCGGTGATCGCCGCGGAGAAGTCCGGCTTGGCGTGGCGGTTCCTGGAATTGGCGGCCGCCTTGCGGGCCTTGGTCTCGAGCGTCTCGCCGATGCGGTAGAGCGCCTCGGCCTTGAGCTGGGAGACCGGCAGGCCGAGGATGGCATTGAAGATGGCGATGGCGGCGTCCTCGGCGCCGGGCGCCTTCTCCTCGCGGCGGGCCATGGCGATCTGCATGAAGGCGCGGTCGGCGAGCGGGGTGTCGGGGAAGCGCTTGACGAGCGCGTTGCAGGTGTCGACGGCGTTCTTGAGGTCGTTCCTGACGAGGAAGAGGTTCCACCTGGTCTCGTAGGCGCTCTCGATGACGCTGCGCTCGAGGGTGTTGCGCGAGGCGAGGTCGAAGACCTCGGAGATGCGCTTGAGGCCCTCGGCGGACTTCTCGGAGGCGCTGTCCATGAGGCCGACCTCCTTGAAGATCGCGCCCCACTTCTGGAGCAGCTGCGCCTCGAGGAGGAGCTTCTTGGCCTGGACCGTCGCCTCGCTGGCGTGGGCGACGATCGACTGCGGCTCGGTGGAGCCGCCGACGAGCACCACGGCCTCGGCGGTGCGCTGGACCGGCTTGACGCCGGCGAGGTGGCGCGCGTCGGTGTACTCGGCGACGAGCTTGTCCTCGGCGTTGGCGTAGATCTCGCCGGGCGGAAGCTGGACGATCTTGTTGGTGTCGGCGGGGATGAGGCGGGTCACGATGCGGCCGGCGAAGATGCCGGCGCGCGGCTCGACCTCCTCGAGATCGATCTCCACCTCGCTGCGCACGAGCCACGGCGCGTCCGGCGGCGGCGGCGGGGCGACGAGCTCGCCCGGCGCGGGCTCGGGGCGCTCGCGGTACATGGACTTCACCACCACCTTCGCCTTGTCCTTGCCGTCGGTCGCGTCCAGGTCGAGGTCGCGGAGGCGCACGAACGCGGGCTGGTCGACGAACACGCCCTTCACCTTCTGGCGCATCGCGCCGTCGAGGAAGGTGAGCGTCGCCGAGGAGACGGTGGAGGCGCTGGCGCTGCGGTTCAGGTTGACCTCGCCGGACTGGGTGTTGGCGTCGACGTAGACAACCTTGACGTCGTCCTTGCCGCGCACGGTGAGGACGCCGTCGCCCTTCGCGGAGGGCGCGACGGTGGTCTTGCAGGAGGCGATGAAGTCGCCGTCGCCCTTGCCGAACGCGGCGAGCTCGACCACTTCCTCGTCGCCGTCGGAGCCGAGGAGCTTGACCTTGGACTTCTCGCCCATCGCCGCGAGGACGGCGAGGTCCTTGTCGGTGACGTGCACGTAGATGCGCTGGCCGGACTCGACGAGCACGGCGGAGTTGGTGTCGGCGGAGGCGGGGACGGCGGTGCCGACCATCTCGAACGCCTCGGACGCGCGCGCCCAGCGGCCGGCCGCGAAGTGGATCTGGCCGATCTTGAAGAAGGCGTCGTTGGCGAAGTCGCTGGTCGGGAAGTCCTGGGTGATGCGGCGGAACACCATCGCCGCCTCGCCGGGCTGGTTCTTGGCGACGAAGAGGTCGCCCTGGAGGAGCAGCGACTCCGCCCGCGTCTCGTCGTTGGTCGCAGAGAGCGCCTTCTTCAGCTCGATGAGCGCGCGCTCGAAGTCGCGCTTGCCGGTGAGGTAGCGCCCCAGCTCGAGCGCGGCGGAGTACTTCGCCTGCGAATTGGGGTACATCCTCGCGACCGCCTCGAGCATGCCGACGCCGCGGTCCTCCTCCTTCTCGGCGATGAGGCCGACCGCGGTCTTCACCATGCGCTCGGCTCGCTTCTCGGCCTGCGCGGCCGCCTTGGCCGGGTCGGCCGCCTTCGCGTCCTTCTTGGCCTCCTGGGCGAACGCCGCGGCGCACACGGCGGCCATGGCGATCATCAGAACTTTCTTCATTTGCTTTCTCCTTCGTTGAACATTGTCGGTTTCGGCGCTCCGTCAGTGCACCTCGTTGACCATCGCGCCGCCCGTGCGCTCGCCGAGGCGCTCGAGCGCCTGGTGGGCCTGGGAGGACTCGCCGGTCTTCTTCCACTCCGGCTGCGACAGGAGCCGCCGGTAAAGCGCGATCGCCTTCTTCTTGTCGCCGTCCTGCTCGCAGAACTGCGCCAGGGTCAGCACGGCGCGCGGCGCGTCGTTGGCGAACATCGACGAAATCTCGACGAGGCAGTTCTCGGCCTTCTTCTTCTCGCCGCGCTTGCGGTAGGTCCAGGTCAGCTCCCAGAGCGACCGCGGCGGGTCGCTGATGTCGAGGCAGGTCTTCAGCGCGCGCTCGAGGTCGCCGGTGCGTTCGCGGCAGATCCAGACGATGGTGTACTTCGCGTTCAGGAGCCGTCCGGCGTCCGGCTTGCGCTTGATGTACTCGTCGAGGTGGGCGAGGCACTCCTTCCACATCGGCTTGCCGCGGTCGGAGGCGGTGCGGCAGATCTCGTACCGGAGCCACGAGGCGGCCAGCGGCTCGGAGATCCTGTCCGCCAGGATGAGCGCGGCGGAGTAGTCGCCGAGGTCGTAGTAGAGCCCGACGATCGTGCGCACCCGGCCGTCGCGCTGCCCGGGATCCTTGACCTGCTGGAGTCCGGCAACGAGCTTGAGTATCTTCGCGTTCGTCTCCTCGCGGCTGTCGACGCCGTAGCCGAGCCTGATCGCCGAGACGTCGAACTCGAACTCGCGGCCGGCGGAGACGAAGAGCGGGCGCTTGTCCAGGTACCACTTGATGTAGCGGCGGCGGAAGTCTGCGAGCTTCGCCTTGCGCTCCGCCTCCTTGGGGAACTTGCGCGCGTAGTAGGTGCAGACGCCGGAGCCGCCGTTGTTGAGCTCGCCCAACACCCAGTTGCGGTTGTCGACCACGATGTTAGCGCGTTGCTTGACATTCTCCTCCTTGACGCCGCTGAAGATGAACTCCTCGAGCGCGCCGAAGTCGCCGCGCACCGTGCAGGCGAGAAGCAGTCCGTAGCGGCAGCTGTCCCAGGCGTGGCGGTTGGACTCCGCGAACCACGGCTTCGTCCCGCGCTCCCAGAGCTCCTGCGCCTCGGCCTCGCGGCCGGCGTTCCACCACCGCCAGCCAACCTCCATGAGCACGTTGCCCATGAGCGGATGCCTGGCGTCGGCCTCGTCGTCGACGAGCTCCTCCACGAGCGGCCAGCCCGAGCGGATGTCGCCCATGTCGATCTTGGTGCGCCCGATGAAGTAGCGGGCCGGGAAGGATATCCAGCGCTCCTCCTCGTAGAGGTCGGCCACCTGGTTGTAGAACTTGACCGCCTCGTTGACGTCGTGCGCCTTCATGCGCGTGTAGCCCTGCATGAACCCGGCGTAGGCGAGCAGCGCGTCGCTGGTGTTGTCGCTCTCGGCCTGGATCTCCACCTTGCGCCACTCGGCGGCGGCGGCGCGGAAGCGCGGCACCAGGTCGGTCGGGCGCGCGCCGGCGCGGGCGGCGTCCATGGCGGCCGAGGTCGCCTTGTAGGCGCGGTCGACGGCGTTGCGGGACTCGAACTCGAGCCCCTTGTAGATGTCGCCCGGCATTCGCCAGTTCCATTCCCATTCCCAGCCGAAGGCGGGAGCGGCGGCGGCGAGCGCGAACGCGGCGAAGACGGCCGCAGGTCTCATGCTGAAGCGCTTCATCAGTCGAGGTCCTTGAAAGCCTTGCCGTTCTGGAGCATGAGGCCGCGGGCGCGGCGGGCCCATTCTGTCTCCGGGTACTCAAGCACCGTGCGCTTGAGGAAGATGTAGGCGGCCTTGGCGTCGTCCTTGCGCAGCGACGCGTCGCCGGCCCAGTAGAGGCCCTGGGCGCGCAGCTCCGGGGTGGTGGTGGAGGCGTACTTCTCGGTCATGTCCACGAACGAGTTGACGGCGTGGGTGAAGCACTCCGCCGCGGCGAGCGGCACGCCGCGGAGCCCGGTGAAGGCGGAGCCCCGCTTCTCGGCCTCCTTGATCGCCGCCGCCTCGGCCCGCTTGACGATCGCCTCGCCCTCCTTGATGTAGCAGCTGCCGCACATGAAGAGCGCGCGGGCCGCCTTGTCGTGGTTCGGGAAGCGGCGCGCGAAGCTGCCGTAGATGCGCGCGGCGGTCTCGTACTTCTTCTCCTCCTTGTAGTAGTAGGTGGCGAGGCGGATGGTGGCGTCGCCCACGAGGTCGGACTCCGGGTACATGTAGGTCATCTTCACGTACTCCTCGCCGGCGAGCTTGTACTCCTTGAGCATCTCCAGGCAGTAGGCCTTGTGGTACTGCGCGCGCGGCGCGTAGTCGCCCTCGGGCCAGACCGCGAGGATGGACGAGAAGCGAGCCAGCGCCTCGGCGTAGAGGAGGCGCGACTTCTTCTCGGCCTCCTCGGCCGCATCCGTCTCCCCTTCCTTGCGCAGGCTTTTCGCCTGCACCTCCTCCTCGGCCGCCAGCTCCTGGTAGAGGTTGGCGAGCAGGAACTCGCCCTGCGCCACGTGGGCGCTCTCGGGGTTGTTCTTCAGCGCCTCCTCGAGGATCGCGCGGCCCTTGGCGATCGCCTCGGAGCTCTTCTCGTTCTGGCGCAGCTTGCGGTAGTCCTTCGCCTGCTCGAAGAGGCACTCGGCGAGCCGGAACTGCACCAGCACCGCGGAGTCGACGTCGCGGAAGCGCTTGGAGAAGAGGCGGATCGAGCCGTCCGCGCCCTTGTAGACCGTGCCCGTCGCCGCGAGCGTGCGCGCCTCGGTGCCGGGCAGCACCCGCTCGTCGCGGTAGGTCATCGCCAGCTTCTCGCCGAACTTCACCGGGATGCGGTCGTCGGACAGGAGCATCTCCACCGACTCCTCCGCGCCCGTCGTCACCTCGGGGATCGTCTCGCCGGGCACGAAGATCGTCGGCCGCACCGTGCCGGTGAAGACGCCGGAGTGCGGCAGGGTCTCGGTCAGCACCACCTTGCGGACGGTGCCGCCGGTGGTGGCGACGTCCACCTCCACGTTGTCGGGCTCCTCGCTGACGTCGCGGTCGGCGTCGTCGATGCGCAGGTAGAACTTCTCGCCGACGTGCGCGGCGGTGCGCTCGGCCGACCACGAGGAGTCGACGAGCGAGAACGCGGCGTCGGAGACGAGCTCCAGCCGGCGCTTCGCGAGCTCGACGCCCTTCGAGTCGGTCACCGTGATCGTCACCGCGTCGGAGCCGTTCACCGGCAGCACGATCGGGCCGTCGCCGTCCTCGTGGCCGGCGCGGTATTCCTGGTCGCCCTTCGAGTCGATGCCGCCGACCGCGAAGCGCATCGAGCCGTTGAAGCTGCCCGCCTTGCGCGCCTCGTCGAACGACTGGCCGCCGCGGGCGATGTTGACCGGGAAGCCGGGCATGTCGAAGCCGGCGCCGAGGCCGAGGCGCATCTTCTTCACCTGCGGGTCGTCGCCGTCCGCCTCGGCGCGCCTGAGCTCGCTGTCGGCGACGGCGCTCAGCACCAGGTAGGACTCGCGGTGGCGGGCGCGCGAGGGCTCGACCACGCGGATCGGCAGCGGCGCCGACGCGTTCACCGGGATCGGGTTGGTGGAGTCGCACACCGCCTGCGGCATCGGAGTGGCGCTGTAGACGTCGCGGTAGAGCGTGGTCACCTTGTCGTTGCCGGCGCGGCGGCGGAGCGCCGCGAGGCGGATCTCCGCGCCGCGCGAGGTGTCGACGACGCGCTTCGCCCTGGTCTCGTAGAGCGTCAGCACCGGCGGCTCCTCGCGCGCCGAGACCACCCTGGCCGTGCGCACGAACGGAATGCCGGGGGTGGTGTTCTCGCGGTCCTCGTAGTACGCCGTGAGCGTGTCGTCGGCCGTAACCGGGAACGCCGCGCGCGCCGTCGCGTTGGTGCGCCCGGCCCGCGTCGTCTTGAGGAGCCCCAGGAAGAACCCGCTGTGGACGCCCGACACGTCGTCGACCGGGTGCCACGGGACGCCGCCGTAGTTCTTGCTCTGCTCGGCGAGCGTGATCTCGCGCTCGGTGCCGGAGGCGGAGACGATCTTCACATTGACTTTGTCGGCCTCGTCGGTGAGGTCCTGGTCGGGGTCGAACACCGCCACCAGCAGCGTGTCGCCGGGGACGAAGCGGTAGGCGGTGTTGAGGTGGCTCTGGCTGCCGTGGCTGGTCACGTGGACCTCCTCGAAGTAGAAGCCCACCGCCGCGTTGTTGAAGGACGAGCTCACCGTCTTGGTGAGGACGCGCTTGCGGCCCGAGGACGTCATCTCGTCCACGTAGGTGGCGGAGATGCGGTCGCCGGGCGCGACCTCGAGCCGGTCGTTGCGCTGCACTTCGGAGAAGTCGCTCTCCACCGGCAGGATCTCCTTGCCCGACCAGTCGGTCGCCGTGATCTTGTCGAGGCTCGCGTCCGGTCCGATGCGGTCGACCACGCTGAGCCGGAAGGACCTGAGGCGGATCGGCTCGCGGAACGTGGCCGAGAAGCCCTCGGGCACGCGCACGATGCTCACCTTGTCGGCGAGGAACTCCACGAGCTCGGGGTTGGCGGCGTCGTCGAACCAGGCCGCCGGCACCGGCTGCGTCTCGCCGTCGGACGGCTCCCAGCAGAGCTCCCACGCGTCCGCGGCGCCGTACTGCACGCTGAAGACCTCGAGGAGGTGGCACTTGGGCGTGATCTCGCAGGTGACGATGCGGTTGGCGACGGTGGCGCCGTAGCCGGAGTACACCTCCTGCCCGTCGACCATGACCGAGAGCCACAGCCGGCGGAAGGTGTCGCCGCCGGTGGCGCGCGGGACGATCCGGAACCTCAGCACGCTGACGTCGTCCGGCGCCCTGAACCCGCCGCTGACGTAGGCCACGCACGGAGCCCGGTTGCGCTCAGTCGCGTTCACCATCGCGTTCGTCACCGCCACCGGCTTCGGCGCCTGCGGCGAGCGGAAGAAGTCGCGGATCGCCTGCTCCGTGCGCAGGCCGTTGCGCCAGTCCACCCAGCGGCGCATGCCGGCGCGGCCCTTGGCGGACGGCGCCGGGAACGAGCCGAGCGCGATTTCGCCGCCCGAGAGCCGCCCGGAGAGGCTCACCGCTCGCAGCGCCTCCGGGTTCGCGGTTCTGAAGACGATGTTCGAGAACTCGTGGGACGCCATCGTGTCCACCTCGACCCACTTGCCGGGCTTGCCGTCGGCGAGCGACTTCCAGCCGCCGTCGCGGCGGGTGCTGATGAGGTCGCCGGGGTTGTAGCCGATCGCGGTGTCGGAGGCGTGCGCGCGCGGCGGCGGCAGCGAGGTCGGCACCACGCCGCGGAAGATGCCGCTGAAGGGACGCACCTCCTTGAGCCTGACCGCGTCGAGCCGGTCGCCAGAGGTCGTCGAGAGCGACACCATGACCTCGCTCGCGCCCTTGCGCGAGCGGTCCTTGTCCATCACCGCGATGTAGAGCGGGTTGCCGGGCCGGAGCGAGCGGCTGAGCTCGCGCGACTCGACGCCGGAGTCGACCATCCGCTCGAGCGCCTTCTCGGTCTCGCCCTCCTCGGCGCGCGGCGAGCCCGCGCCGATCGCGAGCCGCGCGTCGTCCACCACCCTGAGCGCCTTCGACTCGGCGACCGGCAGGCCGCGCGCCTTCAGGTACTCCGGCTCGATCGTGTACGTCGCCGTGTCGTCGCCGACCACCTCGAGCGTCAGGTTGGAGACCACGGCCTCGCCGAGCTTCACGTCGATGACGCCGCGGAAGAGCGTCGGGTCGCGCGGGGTCGGGTAGAGGTATATCTTCTCGCGGTCGCCGCCGGGCCTGGTGGTGATCACCACCGGAATCGACGCGCCGCCGCCGGCGACGGAGAGGTTGCGGTCCTGCACCGTGATCGCCAGCTGCTGGCCGGGGCGGATCATCGTGCGGTCGGAGAGACTGCCGATGAGAACGTCGGTGTCGTCGACCTCGTTGCCGGTCGCGAGCTTCCAGCGGCCCTCCAGGAAGCGGCCCTCGGTATGGGTGAAGTCGATCGAGAACACCTCCTTCAGCTGCTTGCGGCACTCCTCGTAGTCCTTGCGGTCGAAGGCGATGCGCGCGAGGAAGTAGTGGGCCTGGGCCTGGATCTCGGCGTCGGGCTGCGAGAGCCAGTACTCGAGGGTCGACTCCACGCCGGAGGCGTTGCCGGTGTCGATCATCAGATCCACCGAGCGGAACATCGCCTTGCGCGCAGCCTTGGTCTTCGAGTAGGCCGGGTTGTTGCGGATCGTCTGGTACTCGAGCTTGGCGACCTCGAAGTTCTGCTGGTCGCGGTAGCACTCGGCGCGCGTCAGGAGGAGCGACGCGGCGAGCTCGGCCGGCAGCCTCGACTCGTCCTCCAGCAGGCGCGAGGCAAGCGAACGCGCCTTGACGAGCAGTTCGTCGTTTTTGCCGCGCGCAAGGCGCATCTGGTCCACCGCCCACGCCGTGAAGTCCGGCGGCAGCCTGATCGCGTCGCGCTCGAAGGCGGTGAGGTTCTTCATCAGGAGCGAGGTCGCCTTCTCGACGTTGTTCTTCGCGAGCTCGTCCGCCGCCATGTAGAGCGGGTAGAGCGGGTCGCGCTCGGAGACCGGGTAGACGCCCGGCAGCCGCTTCGAGGTCTCGGCGCGGCACTCCACGAGCAGCGCGTTGATGCCCTTGTCCTGGTCGTTCAGGGTGCTGACGAGCAGGTAGAGCGGCTCCCAGAGCCCGGCGGCGCGCGTGTCCTTGAGCACCTTTCCCGTCCCCTCGCGCCCCAGCCAGCCGCTGTTGCTGTAGTAGCCGGCGGTGCGGGCGACGGCCGCGAGCGCCACCGCGTTAGTCGCGTTCAGCGCCGTCCGGTAGGCGCTGTTGTAGAAGCTGCCCCCGACCGAGCGGTCGCGGTCCTCCCAGCCGGCAGCGCCGGCGTTCTTGAGCCGCACGCTCTCGGTGATCGTCGCCCAGGTGCTCGCGTAGTCGGGCCGGGCCTTGGACGTATCGAGCTTGCGCCAGTCCCAGAACCTGCTGACGACCAAGCCCGCGTAGCCGAGGTCGGCGCGCGGCGCGGCGCGGTCGGGCGTCGCCTTTAGCGCCTGGATGTACTCCTTCACCAGCAGGTCGCCGAAGACGTCGGCCTTGCATGTCGGCGTTGCTGAGGAGCGCGCTCAGGAGCGACACCTTGCGCGGCGCCGCGTCGGCCGCGAACGACTTGACGTAGCGGTCGAGGAACTCCCGCCCCCTGCCCGCCGCGGTGGCGAAGACGAGGAAATGCCGCTTGAGGTTGTCGGAAACGCCCTTGGTGTCGAGGATCTTCGCGGCGAGCTCCGCGAACGGGAACTTCTCGAAGAGCTTGGGGTTGGTCCTCACCACCGACGTGGCGATCGGGAAGAAGCGCGTGCTCCAGTCCTCGGCGGCGCCGGCCCAGTCGCGCTTGGGCATGCCGACCGCCAGCAGCTGGACAGCCAGCTCCGGCGTGATGCGGCGCCGGCCAGCATCGCCGATGTTCCAGTTCGTCTCCACCACCAGAAGCGGCTTGTCGCCGCTGTTCGCCACCAAACTGGCGTCAAGCGGCAGCTTGTCGAGCGTCTGCGGGAAGTACACTCCGCCGAGATAGCCCATGTCGCCGGTCGCCTTGACCCTGGCGAAGGCCAGCTCGCTCATGGCGGCGAGGTCGTCGCGCATATGCCAGACCATGGTGCCGTTGATCCCCGCGCCCCAGAACCACTTGGACTTGGGGTCGAGCTTGGCGATCAGCGCCTTCGCGCAGACGACCGCGGACTCGCGGTTGAACACGCAGAGGTCGTTCATGTACTTCGACCGGATGGCCTCGAAGACCGGGTTGTCCCAGCGGCCGTCGACCGGGTAGAGGCCGGGGTAGAGCTTGCACGCCTCGGCGAAGAGCTCGTGCGCACGCGGGGGCGCGGCATTGCCGGCGCCGCGGCCGAGGCCGTTAATCTCCCGCGCGATCGCGAACATCCGCTCGCCGGGCTTGACGTCCTTGGCGATCGTCTTCTTGAACGCCGTCACCGCCTCGCCCGTGAAGGCGGCGACGCGGCGGCCGGCCCAGTTCTCGCGCTGGAACCAGTTCCAGTAGTCGAGCGAACCGGTGCGCTTGTAGAGCGCGGCGAGGTAGGCGGCGAGGTCCTTGTCTGAGAGCCCCGTCTCCGCCAGCGCCAGGGAGAGGTGGTTGTAGTCGACGCCCCAGTTGTTCAGCCTGAAGAGCCGCTCCTCGAAGCCGGCCTTAACCTCGGCAACGTCCTTCACCTCCGCGAGCGTCCGCAGCATCTGGTAGCGCGCATCGGCGCGCATGTGCGACGGATACTTCGCCATGAAGTCCTTGAACGGCTTCGAGGACTTCGCCTTGCGGCACGCCTCCACGATGCCGAACTGCCCCATGTAGTTGGTCGGGACGAATTTCGGGTACTTGTCGCGCAGCTTCGCCGCGTCCGCCGCGGTGAGCCGCCCGTTGTCGGCGCTGAAAGCGGCGAGGTTGCGCATCTGGTCCTCTGGCAGCTTAACCTTGCCGCCGGCGATGGCCTCGAACCGCGCCAGCAGGTCGGCGGACCCCTCCGCAGCCTTGTCCTTGCCGTAGTAGCGGTCCTTCAGCGTCCCGCGGACGCGGTAGAGCGTCGCGGCGTGGCGGGGGTGCTCGCCGTCGCAGGCGAGCTTCTCGAGCTCGCGGCAGCCTTTCACGAGCTCGTCGAGCACCGCCTCGTCCTTGCTGCTGGCGGACTGCAAGATCCACTCGAACGAGCCGGGGTCCAGGAGCGTCTTCGCCTTGACGCAGAACCGCAGCCGCCACATCGGCGGGAAGTCGTCGCGGCGGCCGGAGAAAAGCCGCTCGACGGCGTTCATGTTGGCGCTCGGGTACTTTTCGATGAGCGACTTGGCGTCGGCCACCGTGAAGCCGGGCACGTTGGCGAGCGCCATGTCGGCGACGCGGCGGAAGGTTTCGTTGCGGAGGTCGGGCTCGGGGAAAGCCGCCAGCAGCGCCTCGGCCACCTTCTTGAAGTCGGCGGCGCGCTTCTCGCGCGTGTAGCGCTCGAGCAGCTTGAGCCCATCCCAGTGCAGCGAGAGCGGAACCGGCTTGTTCGCGGCGATGCGCACGAACGCGTCGGCGTTGGCGGCCCCCTTGCACAGGAGCCACGCCGCGTGCTCGACCTCCGGCGTCCACTTCTGCTCCTCCTTCAGAAAGTGGGAGAGGCGGGTGACGCGGTCGTCCCACTTGCCGAGCTCGCGCGACACCTCCGCGGCCTGGTAGTAGCGGATCGGCGCGAGCTTGCCGCCCTTCTCGAGCAGCTGGGTGAACATGCGCTCGGCGGTGAGCGGGCGGCCGCTCTTGACGGCCTCGTCGAAGGTCTTCTCGAGCTCGGCCGGCGTTTCGGCGCAGAGGGTTGCGGACAGCGCGGCGAGCGCCGTCAGAATCATCGTCTTTTTCATGCTTTTCTCCATTGAATCCCTGCAGACATAAATGCCGGAACGCGGCGAAACGTTCAAAGCCAGCCGCCAGCCGGAGCTTATGCCCGCTTATTATTGAGAAGTATACAATATTTATCCCCGGTCGGCAAGGGGTCGAGGCCCTGAGCGGCTCCAGAAGCTCGCCAGGACCGAGCCGGAGAAGTTCATCCAGACCGAGAACACATTGGCGGGGAGCGCGGCGACGGCGCTGCCCATGACCCCGACCGCGAGCGCCCCGGCCATGCCGCCGTTCTGCATCCCCACCTCTATCGCCACCGTCCGCGCCTCCGCCTCGCCGAGGTGCGCGAAGCGCCCGACGAGCCGCGTGAGCCAGTACCCGCTCGCGTAGCCGACCGTGTTGTGGACCATCGCCGCGACGACGATCAGGAACCCGGCCGAGGCGAAGGTGTCGCGGCTCGGCGCGGTGAGGGCGAGGATCGTGTAGCAGATGCCGGCCATCGACAGCACCGACAGGACCTTGTCGCAGACCGCCTTGTGCCGGTCGAACTGCCGCCGCAGGAGCCGGTGGACGATCCCGCCGGCGACCATCGGGAAGATCACGACCTTGAGGATCTCGAACATCATCCTGGTCGCGTCGATCTCGACGAAGCAGCCGGCGAGGGCCTTCATCGCCAGCGGCGTGACGAACGGCGACAGGAGCGTCGAGCAGCAGGTCATCGTCACCGAGAGCGCGACGTCCGCCTTGGCGAGGAAGGCGATCACGTTCGAGGCCGTCCCGCCGGCCACGGACCCGACGAGCACGCAGCCAGCCGCGAGCTCGCCCGAGAAGCCGAGCGACTTCGCGAGCAGGAAGCCGACGACCGGCATGACGAGGAACTGCAGGAACACGCCGGTCGCCACCGCCCAGGGACGCTTCGCGACGCGCATGAAGTCGGCGGGCGAGAGCGTCGTGCCCATGCCGAACATGATGAACTGGATCGCCGGGACGACCAGCGCGGTCAGCTTCACGCCGCCCCACTCGGTAAACGCCGACGGAAACGCGAACGCAAGCGCCGCGCACGCGAGTATCGCGAGCCCGAACGCCTGCCGCCGCAGTAGCGAAATGAGACTGGCCAAGTTCGATCCTTTCCTCGATCTATGTAGTTCTTATGCGTATTATAGCATATTCATGGTTCGTGGTTCGTGGCTCGTGGTGAGGTGGGGAGATTACAATATTTCGTATTGAAAACTCGGGGCGGCATGGGTTATAATACCCTTCCATGATTTCCAAGCGACAAAAGAGAAAGGAAAGAGCATGAAGATGAAAGCGGAAATGCGGCTGCTGGCCGCGGCGGTATGCCTCGCGGCCGGCGCGCGGACGGCGCTCGCGTACGTCCCCGAGCCGCAGCCGGCGAAGAGCGACGTCGAGATAACCGCGATCTACTATCCCGGCACCGAGCAGATGTCGGAATGGGACATAATCGCCGCGACCTGCCCCGAGCGCAAGCCGCTCCTCGGCTGGTTCGACGAAGGCAACCCCGAGGCAATCGACTGGCAGATCAAGTGGGCGGTCGAGCACGGCATCACCAGCTTCTGCGTCGACTGGTACTGGAACAAGGGCTACCGCCGCCTCGAGCACTGGCTCAAGGGATACTACCGCGCGAGATACCGCGGGTACCTGAAGTGGTTCATGATGTACGCGAACCACAACCAGCCGGGGTCGCACTCGACCGAGGACCAGATCGCCGTCACCAAGTACTGGATCGACAACTACTTCAAGACCCCCGAATACTACACCATCGACGGCAAGCCCGCGGTCTGTATCTGGGACGCCGAGAAGCTCGACCGCGACTTCATCGACGAGGCGGCCGCCAAGGGCGAGCAGCTGAAGCCCGGCGAAGGCATCAAGCGCGCGTTTGCCATCAGCGAGCGGATGGTTCGCGAGGCCGGGCTCCCCGGCATCTACTGGATCGACATGTGGCGGACGAAGAAATTCGACTCCGGCTACGCGAAGCGCCGCGTCGCCCAGGGCTACCGCGCCGCCATCCACTACGGCATTGAGCACTACTCGCCTTCGCTCTCGCCCGAGGCGATGAAGCCAGGCGAGACTCCGAACCGGTTCAGCTACGACGCCGTCGTCGCCACCGCGCCGAAGATCTGGGACGAGCTCTCGCGGCAGGACGTCCTGCCATTCTGGGTAGTCATCCCGACCGGCTGGGACGACCGTCCGCGCTCGTTCACCCACTCACGCGTCATCACCGGCCGCACGCCGAAGAAGTTCGCCGAGATTTGCCGCCGGGCGAAGGCGTTCTGCGACAAGTACGGGCGGAAGCACGCCATCGTGATGCCGATCAACGAATGGCAGGAGGGGAGCTACATCGAGCCGAACGAGGAATACGGCTTCGGCATGTACGACGCCATCCGCGACGCCTTCTGCGAGAAGCCGGCCGGCGGCTGGCCGAAGAACATCCGTCCCGGCGATGTCGGCATGGGCCCGTACGACTTCCCGCCGTCCTTCCGCTCGCCGACGCCGCGCTGGGAGTTCGCGGACTCGGTCGAGGGCTGGTATCGGCAGCCTTACGGAGGCGGGGAGCTGGAGGCGAAGGACGGCAGCCTCAATTTTTGGGTCAACTTTCCGCGGCGCAACTACAACATCCGCCAGCGCGTCGTTCCGTTCGAGGCCGCGAAGTACAAGACCTTCCGCGTGCGGATGCGCGTGACGCCAAACGCCAAGGCGGGTCTTGGGAACGTGAAGAGCCCGGACCTGCGGCTAAAGTGGGGAACGGCGGAGCATCCAATCATCGGCCCCGGGCTCAGGATCGACGAAAAGCGCTGCGTCGCACGCCTCCCGATTCAGGCCGACGGCGAGTTCCACGAGTACGCGGTCGACCTCAAGTCCAACCCGGACTGGAACGGCATAGTCGACGAACTCTGGTTCGAAGCCTGCCCCATCATGCACGCGCGCGTCGCCGTCGACTGGATGCGCTTCGAGTAGACTACCTCTTGCGCTCAGAACGCCAGCCACCACGGGTGCTCGAGGACGTCGAAGTTGTTGACGGTCCGGAGCCGGTGGACGCGCCAGGAGTCGGGATGCTCCGCCGCCCAGCGCTCCGCCGCTGACAGGTCGTCGCCGTTGATGCGGCGGATGCGCTCCCAGTCCTGCCAGGGCGAGAACGAGCCGTCCCAGAGGCAGGCGGGGGCGAGCCCGGCGTCGACCGCCTTGCGGAAGTTCGCTGGCGCCAGCCCGTCCCACCAGCGGGTGAACTGCGGACGCACCCGCGCCTTCGTCCCCTCCGTCGCGCGGCGGAACGACTCGAAGTCCATCTTCGCGACCGTGATCTTCCGCGGCAGCCTGAAGTCCTCGCCGTCGACGATGAACTCGTCCACCGTCCCCGCCTTGGCGAGCGCGGCGACGTCCAGACCCAGCTCGCGGTTCCTCGCGACCGAGCCGAGAACGACGAGCGAGAGCTCGCGCCGGCCGAGGAGCTTCTTCACCTCGGCGAGGAACTCGCCGGTAATGGCGCACCTGAGCTCGGCTACCCGGGGGTCGTCCTTGTCCTTCAGCTCCTCGCCGTACTCCGCCTTGAACCGCTCCCGGAAGGCCGGCTCGAAGAGCGTGGTCGGCAGCGCGCGGGTGAAGGCGAAGCTGATGCCGTCGAAGCCGCGGCCGAGGATCTCGGCGCAGTTCCGGAGAACGAAGTCGCGCACCTCGCGCCTGGCGTAGCTCGGGCGCCCGACCGCCGTGCCGTCCCAAAGCCGGCAGAGGTTCTCCGGCGCGTAGAACCCCTTGCCGCCGCCGTCCTTCTCGGCGTCGCCGGCCGCGCTCCAGAAGCGGAGGAGGTCGACCGCCGCGCCGGGACGGAAATAGGCGTGGACCTCGATCCCGAGCGAGTGCGCGTACTCGGCAGTCTCCTCGAGGAGGCGCGGGTTCTCGGCCGCAAGGCGCGCGCATGCCTCCGCGATCCGCGCGTGGACCTCGCTGGGATAGGGGAACGCTGGGCTGTACTCCACGTTGGACGCAGACGCGAGCCGCAGCGGAAGCGCGTTCTCGCCGGTCACCGCTCCGAAGAGGATCTTCCTCACCGGCGAGCCGGCGAAGAAGCGGAAATGCGAGAAGTACTCGTCGCGGTCGCGGTAGTGCCAGAAGCCGTCGTTGGTGGCGACCATCCCGATGCCCTTCGGCACTGGCGGAAGCTCGGCGACCGGCTCCAGCCGCACCCAGGCGATGCCGCCGGGGTAGCCGCCGTCGTTGGCGACGACGAGCGTGTCGCCGTCGAGGTCGGCGACCTCGAACTCGAGCTCGCCGACCATCGGGTTCTCCGGCGGCACGTCGTCGATCTGGAACTCGGCCTGCATGCGGACGGGATACCGCTCGCGCGCAAGCTTGACGAACATCGTGTATCCGCCCCAGCGCTTCGCCACCGCGCCGATCCAGATGCGGAAGCGCCCCTTCGCGCGGAGCGGAATCTCCACCTTGAGCCCGGGCGGCGCCGTCTTCACGACGTGGGCCATCTTCCCCTTGATCCCGTCGACGGTCTCGTAGGGGATGAGCTCCCAGTCGCAGCGCGACACGGCGTCGCCGACGATTATCCTTTCCGGAACGGGGGCGACCGCGCCCTCCGGCGCCGCCGCGGCGCCCAGCATGGCCAGCAAAGCGGCCGCGGCAGTCGCAACCGTCCTCATTTGGCAAGGAGGCGCAGCGCGCCGGTCGGGCAGGCGTCGACGCACAGTCTGCACTCGGCGCAGCCGGCGACGGCGGCGGGGTCGCGGAACTCGGGGCGGATCACCGTGGTGAAGCCGCGGCCGACGAGCCCGATGAGGCCCTTCTTCGCCTGCTCCTCGCAGACGCGCACGCAGAGGTTGCAGGCGATGCACTTGCGCTGGTTGCGCTCGATGGAGACGAGCTTCGTCTCCAGCTCGGCGGGATGGAACTCGCCGCGGAGGCGGAGGACGTCGGTCTTGAGTGCCTTCGCGTAGCGGATGAGCTTGCAGTCCTGGTAGTCGTGGCAGCCGCACTTGAGGCAGCGCGACGCCTCGGCCTGCGCCTGTTCGGCGGTAAGACCCTTCGAGACCTCGCCGAAGTCGGCGCGGCGCTCGGCGGCCGGACGGACCGCGGCGGTTTCGCGCGGCTTCTTCTCGTAGACGGAGAAGTCGATCCGCTCCGGGTCGCGGGCGGAAATCGTCCCGAGTCCGCTCTCGAAGGCGCGGCCGGCGAAGTGCGCGGCAATCGACTCGGCGGTCTCCTTCGCCTGGGCGATCGCCTGGATGGCGATGCCGGCGCCGCGGTTCACGGCGTCGCCGCAGGCGAACACGGGCGCGAGGCCGGGCGCTTCGTCCTTGAACGCGGCGCGGTAGGCGGAGTCGGCGGCGATGGTGCCGCGATCGGTGGCGACGAGCTGCTCGAAGCCGGCGGGGTCGTTCTTCTGGCCGATCGCCATGATGACGGTGTCGAGCTTAAGCTCCTCGAACTCGCCTTCGACCGGCACCGGGCGGCGACGCCCCTTCTCGTCCGGCTCGCCGAGCTTCATCACCTGCAGCTTCATGGCGGCGACGCGTCCGTCCGCCGCGGCGATCTCGACCGGGTTGCGCAGGAACTTGAAAGAGACGCCCTCCTCCTCGGCCTCGACGATCTCGATCTCCTCGGCCGGCATCTCCGCGCGGGTGCGGCGGTAGACGACGTACACCGCCTTCGCGCCGAGCCTCACGGCCGTGCGGCAGGCGTCCATCGCGGTGTTGCCGCCGCCGACGACGGCGACGGTGCGGCCGTCGAGCCGCGGCTTCTCGCGCAGGAAGTCGATGCCGCCGAGCACCCCTTCGAGGTCCTCGCCGGGAATGCGCATCGGCGAAGAGCGCCAGGCGCCGTTGGCGACGACGAGCGCGTCGCATTCGCGCCGCAGGTCGGCGAGCTTGGCGTCGCGCCCGATCTTGAAGCCGTTCACGAACTCGACGCCCATCGAGGCGATGAGGTCGGTCTCGGCCTTGAGGACGGCCTTCGGCAGGCGGTACTCGGGAATGCCGTAGCGGAGCATGCCGCCCATCTCCGGCATCTGGTCGTAGACCTTCACCTTCGCGCCACGGCGGGCAAGCTGGTAGGCGCAGGTAAGCCCGGCGGGGCCGCCGCCGACAATGCTCACGCGCTTACCGGCGAGCGCCGGCTCGGCGATTGCAGGCGCGGCGGCGAACTCTCCGCGGCGGCGCGTCTCGTCGGCCGCGAACGCCTTGAGCGCGGCGATGGAAATAGGAGACTCCACCTTGCCGCGGCGGCACTTGCGCTCGCAGGGATGGGGACAGACCCGACCGATCGAGGCCGGCAGCGGGAAGGTCTCCATCACCGTCGCAGCGGCGTCGGAGAAGCGCCCTTCGGCGATCTCGCCGACGTACTTCTGGCAGTCGGCCCTTCGGCGATCTCGCCGACGTACTTCTGGCAGTCGGTGTGGGCGGGGCACTCGATCTTGCAGGGACCGAGGCAGTCGCCGTCGTGGTCGCCCATCAAAAGCTCGAACGCGAGCTTCCGCGCCTTGAGCGCGCGCTCGCCCTTCGAGTTCACCACCATGCCCTCGCGCACCGTAGTCGCGCACGCCCGGAGGAGCTTGGGGCACCCCTCCGCCTCCACCACGCAGACGCCGCACGCGCCGTACGGGGCGAGGCTCTTCAGAAAGCAGAGGTTGGGGATCTCGATCCCCGCCTTCTCCGCCGCCGCAAGGACCGTGGTCCCCTCGGGAACCTCGACCTTGACTCCGTCGATCGTCAGACTGACATTCTTCGCTTCCATTGCTCGCTCCTTAAGCTGTCAAACACGGCTCACCGCACCGAACTTGCACGCGCCCTCGCAGGAGCCGCAGCCGATGCACTTCGCGGAATCGATCGCGTACGGCGAGCGCGGCTCGCCCGAGATCGCCTTCACCGGACACTTCCGCGCGCAGGCGCCGCAGCCCTTGCACTTCGCCGGGTCGATCCAGAACTTCCTCAGCGCCGCGCACTCGCCGGCCGGGCAGCGACGCTCGCAGATGTGGGCGTCGTACTCGTCGCGGAAGTAGCGGATCGTCGTCAGCACCGGATTGGGCGCGGTCTGGCCGAGGCCGCAGAGCGCGCCGTCCTTGATGCCGCGGCAGAGCTCCTCTAGGAGCTCCACGTCGCCCTCCTTGCCCCTGCCCTCGGTGATGCGGGTGAGGATCTCGTGGAGGCGGCGGGTGCCGATGCGGCAGTGGACGCACTTGCCGCAGCTCTCGCGCGCGGTGAAGTCGAGGAAGAACTTCGCCATGTTCACCATGCACGTCGTCTCGTCCATCACCACCATGCCGCCGGAGCCCATGATCGCGCCGGTCGCGCCGAGCTCCTTGTAGTCGATGCGGGTGTCGAGCAGCGACTCGGGGATGCAGCCGCCCGAAGGTCCGCCCATCTGCACCGCCTTGAAGCGCTTGCCGTCGCGGATGCCGCCGCCGATGCCGAAGATGACCTCCCTGAGCGTAAGCCCCATCGGGATCTCGACAAGGCCGCCGCGGCGGATTTTGCCGGTCAATGCGAAGACCTTGGTGCCCTTGGAGTTCTCGGTGCCCATGGCGGCGAACTTCGCGCCGCCGTTCAGGATGATCCAGGCGACGTTGGCGAAGGTCTCGACGTTGTTGATGTTCGAGGGCTTGTTCAGGTAGCCCTTCTCCGCCGGGAACGGCGGCTTGAGGCGCGGCATGCCGCGGCTGCCCTCGAGCGACTCGATGAGCGCGGTCTCCTCGCCGCAGACGAACGCGCCAGCGCCGGCCTTGATGCGGATGTCGCAGGCGAAGCCGGAACCGAGCACGCTCTGGCCGAGGATGCCCGCCTTCCTCGCGTCGGCGAGCGCCTTCTCGAGCCGGACAATCGCGAGCGGGTACTCGGCGCGCACGTAGACGAACGCATCCCTCGCGCCGATCGCGTACGCCGCGATCAGCATGCCTTCGATACGCGCGGTCCATGAACGCGCCGGGGTCGCCCTCGTCGGCGTTGCAGATGAGGTACTTCTCGTCGCCCTTCGCGTTGCGCGCGGCGTTCCACTTGAACCAGGTCGGGAAGCCAGCTCCGCCGCGCCCGGCGAGACCGGAGACCTTGATCTCCTCGATCACCGCCTCGGGCGTCATCGAGAGCGCCTTGCCGAGCGCCTTGTAGCCGTCGGCCGCGCGGTAGGCCTCGAGCGACTCGGGGTCGATCACGCCGCAGTGCCTGAGCGCGATGCGCGTCTGGCGGGAGAGGAACTCCTCGTCCTCCGCCGAGATCGCGAGCCTCTCCACGCCGGCGAGGTCGCCCGACTCCGCCGCCGCGGCAATCGCCGCCGCGTCCTCCGGCGTCACCCGCACCAGACGGCGCCTGAGCTCGGCGCCATCGTAGATGTCCACGATCGGCTCGAGATAGCACGCACCGACGCAGCCGGTGATGCCGACCTTCGCGCCGGCGGCTTCGATCGCCTCCTTGACCCTGCCCGCGCCGGCGGCCACGCCGCAGCTGCCCATTCCAACGACTACCTTAAGCATCTCAGGCTCCTTTCCCGTCGTTCGCGTCCCTGATTTCGCGCACGATCCGCTTCGCCTTCTCGGGCGTGAGCGAGCCGTAGGCGACGCCGTTGATCATCATCACCGGCGAAAGCGAGCAGCAGCCGAGGCAGGCGACGAACTCGAGGGTGAAGAGCCCGTCCGCCGAAGTTTCGCCGCCGCCGATGCCCAGCTCCTCCTTGAGCGCGGCGGCGATGCCGTCCGCCGAATTGACGTGGCAGGCCGTGCCCTTGCAGAGGAGGATGAGGTTCTTGCCCGGCTTGGAGAGCCGGAACTGGGAGTAGAAGGTGGCGACGCCGGTCACCTTGGCCGGCGAGACGCCCTTCTCGGCCGCGATGCGGTAGATCTCGTCCTTCGGGATGTACCCGTTCTTCGCCTGCACTTCCTGCAGCAGCGACACTATCGATTCGTTGTCGTTCATTGTTCCTGTTTGCCTTTCAGTCTTCGCGCCACCTGCGGTGGCTCCAGAGATACTGTTCCGGATACTGGCGGATCGCCTCGCCGAGCCGGTCGTTGAAGATCTGCGTCACCCGCCTGACATCGTCGCCGCGGGAGAACTCGAGCGGCGTTCCGCCGACGAGCCGGTAGCGGTAGGGCGCGATGCGCACGAACGAGCCGATCACCACCGGGCAGCCGCTCCTGACCGCGAGCCGTGCCGCCGAGGTAACCGTCATCGCCGGGCGCCCGAGGAACTCCAGCCGCTCGCCGTTCCAGGCGTGCTGGTCCATGAGCACCGTCAGCGCCGCGCACTCCTCCTTCCACTGCCGCAGCACTGCCGAAGTGAAACCGTGGTTCTTGTCCACCAGCGTCACCGGGCCGCGGAAGTGGTGCTTCTCGACGAACTTCTGCGCCCAGGCGCTGTTGAACTTGCGCGCAATCGCGATCATCGGGCGCGAGAAGGAGAGGATGTTGGTCGCGGCCTCCCAGACGCCGTGGTGGCCGCTCACGAGCAGGACCGGCTTCTCGGGCGTGTCAAGGAGCAGCTTCACCGCCTCCTCCGGGGCGCCGGAGAAGTCGAGGTGCTCGCGCCAGTTCTCGCGCGTCACCACCCGCGGCACGAACAGCGCCTCGGCGATGTGGCCGGCGAAGTGGCACCAGGCGACGCGCGCGATCCGCCGCGCCTCGCGGGGATCGGAGGTGATGCCGCACTTGAGGACGTTGTCCACCGAAATCCGGCGCCGGCGGAAGAAAAACGGCCACGCGGCGGCCGCTATCGCGCCGCCGATCGAATACGCATGCCGCTGGAGGAAGGTCATAGCTGGATATTATACCAAAAATCCCTACATGCACTGGTGCATTGAATCGCGCATGAACTTGACCGAGCGCGAGAAAATCTGGTCCACGTTCGCCGCGCTCGAGATGTCGAGGAAGTCGCGGATCTCCTCGGACGAGAGGAAAAAGCGCGTCTTCAGCACATGGACGTAGCACCGCACCGGATCGATGTTCCAGAGCCGGCGGAAGAACAGGTGGGTGAACCGCCACGCCTCGGTGCGGACCTGCTCGAAGTCGACCTTCGGAATCGCCATCGCCTCGCTCTCGCCGTCCTCGTCGGTATGCGCGCCGTCGATCGATATCTCGCCGTGTGGATTCGGGTCGGCGTTGAGGATGTAGCCGCGCACATAGCGCCGGAGCCAGCCCTCGAAGCTCCCTTCGCCGCGGTAGAGGTCGATCTTGCGGCGCCCGATCATGTCCTCGTAGAGCATCCCCATCAGGTCGCCGCGGGCGAGCGAGTACTTCTTCATCAGCCCGGCGCTGCGGCCGGAGCGGGACTCCGGCTCGACGACCCGCTCCCAGACCGCCTTCCAGCCCTCGTCGGCGCCGTCGCGCACGAGCTCGAACCATTCCTGGTCGGTCATCCGAACGTCAACCCCCCGGGCACCGGCTTCTTGCCCTTGCGGTGCATCCACACCGGTATGGAATGGACGCCGGCGATGAA
>CACXRO010000050.1 GCA_902770045.1 uncultured bacterium | reverse complement strand
GCGCGGCTCTCGAAGATAGTCGTCGCCTACTCGAAGTCGGGCGCGCCGGTGACGACGAAGGACCTCGAGGTCGACGGCGCGATGTGCGCGCTGCTCGTCAACGCGATCAAGCCGACGCTGATGCAGTCGATCGAGGGCCAGCCGGTGTTCGTGCACGCCGGGCCCTTCGCCAACATCGCCATCGGACAGAACTCGGTCGTCGCCGACCGGCTTGCCTGCGCGCTCGGCGACTACGTGGTGACGGAGAGCGGCTTCGCGAGCGACATGGGCTACGAGAAGTTCTGGAACATCAAGTGCCGCTGCTCGGGGCTGAAGCCCGACGCGGTGGTGCTGGTGGCGACGGTACGCGCGCTCAAGGCGCACGGCGGCGCGCCCAAGGTGAAGGCGGGGTTGCCGCTCGACCCGGCGTACACCACCGAGAACCTGGAGCTGCTGGAGAAGGGCTGCGACAACCTGCTCGCGCACATCGACATCATCCGCCGCTCGGGCGTGCAGCCGGTCGTCTGCCTCAACGCGTTCTACACCGACACCCCGGCCGAGCGCGCGCTGGTGAAGTCCTTCGCCGAGCGCGCCGGCGCGGCGTTCGCCGTCTCCGACCACTGGCTGAAGGGCGGCGAGGGCGCGCTGGAGCTCGCCGAGGCGGTGGTGAAGGCGTGCAGCGAGCCGAACTCGTTTGAATACCTCTGCGACCTCGCCGAGCCGATCTCGGCGCGGATCGAGAAGCAGGTGAAGGAGGTCTACGGCGGCGACGGGGTGGACTACGAGCCCGCGGCGCTCGAGAAGCTCCGGCGCTTCGAGGCTGACCCCGAGACCGCGCGGCTCCCGGTCTGCATGGCCAAGACGCAATACTCGCTTTCGCACGACCCGGCGCTCCTGGGGCGGCCGAAGGGCTGGCGGCTGCCGGTCAAGGACATCCTCATTTACAGCGGCGCGGGGCTGCTGGTGCCGGTCGCCGGCGAGATCAAGCTCATGCCCGGCACCTCCGCCTCGCCCGCCTACCGCAAGATCGACGTCGACGTGGAGACCGGCCGCGTGCGCGGGCTGTTCTGACGAGCAGACGGGGGGGAAGGACATGGTTAAGTCGAAGATAGCGATGTACACGCTGGCAGTGCTGCTGGCGGCCGGGTGCGCCACGAGGCGTGCTGACTTCCGCGAGGTGATCCGCGAGACGACTGACCGGGTGTTTCCTTCGCTCGTCTACGTGCGCGTCGTCTGCGAGGACCTCTCGTCGGGCAAGAACGAGCGGCACGAGGCGTCCGGCTCGGGCGTGGTGGTGTCAGAGGACGGCGAGGTGCTCACCAACCACCACGTGGTCGACAAGGCGACTGAGATCAGGTGTCTGCTTTCCGGCGGCGAGTCGTGTACCGCGAAGGTAATCGGCTTCGACAAGGACATGGACATCGCGCTCCTCAGGCTCGAGCGTCCGGCCGGCGCGCCGCCGCTACGCGCGGCGAAGCTCTCCACCCGCGCGGTGAAGCGCGGCGACGTAGTACTGGCGATGGGCGCGCCGTGGGGACTGGCGCGCTCGGTGACGATGGGCATCATCAGCTGCACCGACCGCTACCTAGATGGCGCGGGGCAGTACACACTCTGGTACCAGACGGATGCGGCGATCTCGCCGGGCAACTCGGGCGGGCCGCTGGTTGACACCTTCGGCGAGGTGGTGGGCGTCAACGCGCGAGGCATAATACTCGGCGGCCAGGCGTTCACCATACCCTCGACGGCGATCCTCGAGGTGCTGCCGCATCTGCGGAAGAGCGGCGGCGCCAACTGGAGCTGGTTCGGATTCAAGCTTCAGCCGCTCAACGACTTTGACCACAACATGCGCTTCCCCTGGGAAAACGGCGTCATGGTGGCGGGAACCGACGCCGGCAGCCCGGCGCGCAAGGCCGGCTTCCTGCCCAGCGACCGGATCGTGGCGGTTGACGGCAAGCCGGTAACCATCCTCAACGCCGAGGACTTGCCAGCGTTTGAGCGGCGCATCGGCCGCATGCCGTTCGGCAAGGAAGTGGTCTTCTGCGTCGAGCGCGACGGAAAGGCACTGGACATCTCCGTCGCTCCATGCGAGAAGGGGCGTGTCGAGGGCGAGCAGAAGGCATACGAGCGCTGGGGGCTCACGGTCAAGGAGATCAACCAGTTCGCCGATCCAGACCTTGCGTTCTTCGCGCCAGAGGGCGGGCTATACGTAGCCGCGACATCGTGGGAAGGCAACGCGTCGGTCTGCGGGCTTCGGCGGCGGGACGTGATTGTCTCGGTGGACGGAACCAGGGTGAAGACTCTCGCCGACCTCGACAAAATCTACGAGGCAGCGCTCCGCGACCTGCCCGGACGCTACAAGATGCGCATCGACGTCTCCCGCAAGGGACGCGACATGCAGTTCGTGCTCAACTACCTCGAGGACACCGAGAAGGAGGACGTGGAATGAAGACCACGGCGACGGCTCTGGCTGCGCTTCTGGCGCTGGCGGCGGTGGATGGATTCGCCGCGGAAGAGGGAAAGGTCGACTCGCCGTCGGCGAGGCGCGAGCGCATCGCGACGCTCGACCGGGAGTTCTCGAATTCGTGCGCGCTCGTGCGAACGTGGCTGAGGTCGGACGAGGACGGCGAGCCGCCGGACTTCGGGATCAGGTATCTTTGTCCCAACTGTTGTAATTACCACACGATTTCGGCGAGCGAACTGCTCGGTGACGAGCGGCCGATAGAGGGTGCGGCGTTCGCTGTCGCGCAGGACCGTTTCCTGGTGCAGGACGTGCACTTGAAGTCTAACTGGGTGGAGCGGGCGGAAATCGTCTTTGAGGGCGAGGTCTACGCCGCGAGGCCGGTCTCGCGCTATCCGGCGGAGAAGGCGGTGGAGATGAGGACTGAGCGTCCGGTGAGCGGAGTAAGACCGCTTGTCTTCTCGCGGCGGATCGACTTCGCCGACGACGCCGGCGGAGTCTACTACTACCGTGCGAGGGAGAAGGGCCTCGACTGCCGCGGAATGAAGCCGAGCGCGCTTGCGGACTTCACGCGCTACGCCGACATAGGGCTGGACGTTTCCGCCGCGGTAGCCAACGCCATCGCGGTCAACTCCTCCAACGAGGCCGCCACGGTGTCGTTCCGCAGCCGCTTCGCGCATGGGCGCGACAGCTTCGAACCTCCGTCCGAGTGGAAGGGCGAGGATCCAGCCTTCTTCGACGGACGTTGGGCGGCGGCGGAGCGCGAGGCCACGATGCGTGCGCTGCCTGTCTACATACACCTCGACGACGAGGACAACCGACGCAACGGCTTTACGCGTCACTACTCCAGATACCGCAGCGACTCCGACTCCACTGACCTCGACATGGTTGGCGTGCTGCTGCCCGACGGCGAGGTGCTGGTGTGGCTTTCGCTTGACGCGAGCAAGATGAGCGAGATTGACAAGATCGAGGCGACGCTTCCCGACGGTTCCAAGACGCCGCTCGAGTTCGTGGGTGCGTTCGCCGACTACAAGCTGGCGGTGCTCGCGTTCGCAGACGGCAAGACCCCCGCCGGCTGCGAGCCGGCGACGCTCTCGGCCCGGCGGGTGGAAACGCGCTTCCTCGAGGACGCCTGGGTCGCCAAGGCGCAGAACTTCAACGGCAAGGTGAGGATGCGCCTTGCGAGGGCAGAGCTGGACGAGTTTAGAGTCATTCGTGGAGGCGAGGCGGCGCCGGTCGGCGACATCTACCCACGGCGCGGCGCAGTCGGGGCGCTGGTGTTCGGGGACGGCACCCTCGGCGGTATCGTGGCGGATCGCCGGTCAGGAGAGCGATACTCCGGCGACAATGAGTTCGTGAGCGCGGCACGGCTTGCGAAGCTGCTCGGGGAGCGCGACTTCGACCCGCAATTTGCCATCCGCAAGGGCAAAGACCGCATACGCGTGGCCTGGATAGGAGTAGAGACCCAGCGGCTCACAGACGATATTGCGCGTGAGCGAAGGGTGACGGCTCTCCTTTCGGCGGCTAACACGAGCGGCGCGCTGGTGACACGCGTCTGGCCCGGGACGCCGGCTGTTGCGGCGGGGCTGAAGGAAGGAGATGTGCTGCTTACGGTGCGGCTTGCGAAGTCCCACCGCCAAGTGCAGCTATCAGACAACGACACATCCGGCGGCTTCGACATATCGGACTACTTTGATTCCGAGGATTTTGGCGGAGGGATGTTCTCGTCAATGGGCGCGGTTGCGCCGTGGCCTAACGTCGAAAGCGGGGTCAATGCGGAATTCACCAGGCTCGGCATCGGCAAGGACGTGGTGGTGGCCTACGCACGCGATGGCGAGAGGCGCGAGGCGGCGATGAAGCTTAAACAGGCTCCAGTCCACTTCCAGACCGCGAAGCGGATCAAGAACAAGGAACTGGGCATTAAGGTCGCTGATATGACCTTCGAGGTGCGAGGCTACTTTAAGTTAGGCGATGACGCGCCAGGTGTTGTGGTCGAGAAGGTTCAGCCTGGCCACCCGGCGGCGATCGCGGGGGTGCGACCGCTCGAGATCATAACCCATGTCAACGGCGAGCCGGTGATGAGCGCGAAGGACTTCGCGAAGAAGGCGAAGTCGTCGCGTACGATCACATTATCTATTCGGAGGCTCGCGGCGACGCGGGTGGTGAGAATCGAGCTCAAGGAGCAGGAGAAGAAGGAAGGCGAAGTCAAGGAGGCCCGGAAATGAGCAGGCTGAAGATCGGGGTGTTGGGTTCGGGCTCGGGCTCGAACATGCAGTCGATAGTCGACGAGATCGAGGCGGGGCGGCTCGACGCGGAGGTGCGGGTGGTGCTCGCCGACGTGCCGGACGCGAAGATCCTCGACCGCGCGAAGCGGCACGGCATTCCCTGCCAGTACCTCGACTGCGCGCCGTGGAAGACGAAACTCGAGGGTCCGGCGGAGGACCGCTGCATCGAGATCCTCAGGGACGCTGGCGTCGACACGGTCGTCCTCGCCGGCTTCATGCGCATCGTCAAGCCGGGGCTCCTGGCGGCGTTCCCGAACCGCGTCCTCAACATCCACCCGG
Source organism: uncultured bacterium (assembly GCA_902770045.1). Taxonomy (GTDB): domain Bacteria; phylum Verrucomicrobiota; class Kiritimatiellia; order RFP12; family UBA1067; genus UBA1067. The sequence continues at coordinate 6,329 of CACXRO010000050.1, read as the reverse complement.
CGCTGCTGCCGGCGTTCCCCGGCGTCCACAGCTGGACGCAGGCGCTTGACTACGGCTGCAAGGTGGCGGGGGTGACGGTGCACTTCGTGGACGGCGGCACCGATACCGGCCCGATCATCGTGCAGAAGGCGGTGCCGGTCCTCGAGGACGACACGCCCGAGACCCTGCACGCGCGCATCCAGGTCGAGGAGCACAAGGCCTTCCCCGAGGCGCTTGCGCTCCTCGCCGCCGGCCGGCTCTCCGTCGAAGGCCGCCGGGTCCGGATTGACCCGGCGGGGACAGTATGATACACTACGCATAGCGAGACAAATAGGGGCTGCGCAGATGGTGGTACTCGGAACGATAGACCTGAAAAAGACATTCAAGATTCCCGGTCAGAAGCCGATCGAGGTTCTGAAGGGGGTCAACTTCTCCGTCTTCCCGGGCGAGAAGGTGGCGATCGTCGGCCGCAGCGGCGCGGGGAAGTCGACCATGCTCAACATCCTCGGCGGGCTCGAGAAGCCAACCAGCGGCTCGGTGACGCGTCCGCAGAACATCGGCTTTGTCTTCCAGCAGTACCACCTGATGCCGGAGCTCACCGTCTACGAGAACGTGCTCCTGCCCACCATGTCCGCCAAGATGCGCGCCCTCGTCGGCGGCGCGGCCGGCGCCCGCCGCGCGCGAGAGCTGCTGGAGCAGGTCGGGCTCGGGGACCGCCTGCGCCACCTGCCGTCGGAGCTCTCCGGCGGCGAGCAGCAGCGCGTCGCGCTCGCCCGCGCGCTGGTGACCGACCCCGAGCTGGTGCTGGCCGACGAGCCCACCGGCAACCTTGACGCGATGACGGGGTCCGAGATCCTGCGCATGCTCGCCGACCTTTCGGCCGGCACTTCGGTTTCGCTGGTGATGGTGACCCACTCGCCCGAGGCCGCGGCAATCTGCGACCGGGTGCTTACCCTGGAAGGAGGAGTCCTCAGATGACCGCGTTCCGTCTCGCCGCCGCGCTGGCGGCCGTCGTCGCCTTGTCCACCGCCTCCGCCGCGGTGCCGCAGCCTTTCCCGCGCGCGACGCCGGAGTCGCAGGGAGTGCCGAGCGAGGCGGTGCTCGACCTCGTCGAGCGGCTCCACGCCGAAGGCGACTGGGTTCATGCCTACATGCTCATCCGCCACGGCAAGGTGGTGGCCGAGGGCTGGTGGGCGCCGTATTCGGCGGACGAGCGCCACCAGCTCTACTCCGCGTCGAAGGCGTTTGCCGCGATGGGCATCGGCTACGCGGCGGAGGAGCGGCTGCTCACGCTCAACGACCGCGTGGACTGGTTCTTCCCCTGGTACGTGCCGGCTCCGCGCGACCCGCGCGCCGCGGCGATGCGGGTGCGCGACCTGATGGCGATGTCGAGCGGACTCAAGAGCGATCCGTTCAACGCGATGGTCACCGCGCCCGCCGGCGAGCAGGTGCGCAGGTTCTACGAGACGCCGATGGACGTCGAGCCGGGCATCTTCTTCCGCTACATGAGCGGCAACACCGCGATGCTCGCGCAGATCCTCCGCCGCGTGACCGGCGAGCCGGACCTCGTGAAGTACCTCGACTCGCGGCTCTTCTCCAAGCTCGGCATCGAGGACATGCTCTGGGCGCGCCAGCCCGACGGCACCGTCGCCGGCGGCTCCGGATTCGAGCTCCGGACCGAGGACTTCGCCAAGGTCGGCCAGCTGCTCCTCCAGAACGGCGTCTGGAAGGGCGAGCGGCTGCTTCCGCTCTGGTGGGTGAAGCAGGCGACGAGCTGCCAGACTCCCTACGGCAACGTGCTCGACCCGGTGCTTGCGCTCCACGTCGGTACCGAGGGCTGGGAGGACTGGGAGGTCGGCTACGGCTACCAGCTCTGGATGGGCCGCTACGAGACCTTCCGGCTCTGCGGGGCGTTCGGCCAGATCGCGATTGTGATGCCGTCCGAGGACGTAGTCTTCGTCTCCAACGCCGGCGGCGGCGGGGCGAACTCAAAGTCGGTGAACGCATTCTACGACGCCATGCTCGGCAAGTTCTCCCAGTCGCCGCTCCCAGAGAACCCGTCCGCGCTCAAGCGCCTCCGGGAGCGCTCCGCGGCGCTTTCGATCACCGCGCCCGCGGCGAAGGACGCGGCAAAGCCCACGCCCGGAGCCGCCGCCATGGCCCGCCGCGGCTGGTGTGCGCCGGAGGTGCCCGCCGACGCTGCGAAGAAGGGCGATGCGGCCGCGCGCACCTATTTCGAGGAGAGCGTGAAGGCGATTGCGTTCGACGAGGCGACGGACACGCTCGTAGTCTCCAACAGCTTCGGCCGCCAGGAGCTCAAGGTCGGCCGCGGCGGCAAGTGGGCGCGCGGCGAGCTGGAGGTTGAGAAGCCGTCCGCGCTCACCATCAGCCGCGTCCCCGGCGGGAAGCAGCCGGTCGGCGTCTCGGGCGGCTGGACCTCGCCGACGGAGCTGAAGGTGCGCATTTGCTTCGTCCGCTCGCCGGCGATTGTCGACGTCATCCTCGTCCGCGGCGGCGGCGCCGTGTCCGTCAGGACCGAATGCCAGCTTTTCAAGCGCTACCGCCACCCGGCGGCAGACTGAATTTTCAGTTGCTGACCTTTTTGACTACAGAACCATAGCGCCGTCCGCGGCGTTTAAACAATCGTGAAAAGCAGTGAAAATTCAGATGTGCGTCCCGCGCTGCGCGCCAGCGCAGTCGGCCACGCGTATGGTTCCGGCACTTCGCGCCGCGAGGTGCTGAAGGGTTTCTCGCTTGAGGTCGCGTCCGGCGAGTTCGTGGCGCTGATGGGCCCGAGCGGCAGCGGCAAGTCCACCTTCCTCCACCTGGCGGCTGGGCTGCTGGTGCCAGACTCGGGCGAGATCGAAGTCGGCGGCGAGATGGTCTCGGCGATGGGCGACTCCGCGGCAGCACGCTTCCGCCGCCGGCGCGAAGGGGTGGTGTTCCAGTCCTTCAACCTCATCGAGTCGATGGACGTGGCGGCGAACATCGCCTTGCCGGCGCGCCTCGACCGCCGCCGCATCGACGCGTCGCGGGTGGCCGAGCTTGTCTCGCGCCTCGGGCTTGCGGGGCTGGAGAAGCGGCTTCCCCCTCGGCTTTCCGGCGGCGAGCGCCAGCGCGTCGCCATTGCCCGCGCGCTCTACATGAAGCCGGAGATCGTGCTTGCGGACGAGCCGACCGGCAACCTCGACCTCGCCTCCGCCCGCGGCATCTGCGCGCTTCTCGGCGAGCTCAACGCGTCGGAGCGGACGGCCATCCTCGTCGTCACTCACGACCCCGTGGTCGCCGCGGCGGCCTCGCGCGTGTGCTTCCTGCGGGACGGCGCGGTCGTCGCCTCGTGCGAGACCGGGCACGACCCCGCGGCAGTTTCGGCGATGTACCTCAAGCACTGCGGCTGAGCGCGGGGGAGCGGATGCGAGTTGTTTTGGAGATAGTCCTTGCCGGACTGAAGAGGGGGAAGGCGCGCTTCCTCTGCGCCGTCGTCGGCATTGCCGCGGCGACTGGCGCAATCGTGTTCATGACTTCGCTCGTCGCCACCAACGCCGCGCAGGCGCCTTTTGCCGCGCAAAGTGCCGCGGTTCCGTGGGCGGCGTGGCGGACGGTCGATGACGGCGGCGGCGCGCCGCGGGGTGCGCTGCGGGGCGCGCCCGACAGGAAGGCACCGGCGGCGAAGATGGCTCCGGCTAAGTGCGATCTGGCGCTTAATGCCGTGCCGCTCAGCGTCGACTACCGTCCGGGCGGACGCGTCCTGCAGGGTCCGCCGATGCGTGTCCTCCTTGCCGCGGCGCCGGCTCAGAATCCATACGGCGCGGTGCGCCTCGCCGAAGGTCGCTGGCCGAACGCGTCCGCCGCCGGATGCGAAGTGGTGGCGGTGAGGTCCGCGCTCCGTCGCTTTTCGCGCGAGCAGGAGCCGGCGCTGGGTAGCGAGGTGAAGTTCGTCGGCCGCGTCACCACCATGACCGCGAAGGTGGTGGGCTATCTCGACGGCGGACGCCTGCCGCGCGAGTTTCCAAACGTCTTTGCGAACGCGAGCGCGTTTGCCGCCCTCGCCGGCGAGCATCAGGTCCGGGTAGAGCTCTTTCGGGACGTTCCCGCGCCCGCCGATGCGCTCACGCCGCGGAGCGAGCAGGTGGTCGCGGCGTTCCGCGGCGACGAGCAGCGGCGGATGGACTACGCGAAGCCATTGCTGGTGATAGCGGCGTTCCTGACCGCGCTGGCGCTATTGGTCAACTCGCTGCTCCTGGCGGTGGAGGCGAACCGTCCCGCGCTCGCGCGCCTGCGCGCCGTCGGCATGACGCGGTCGGGAGTGGTTGCCTGCGTCGGCGTCGAGGCGGCGTTGACGGTGCTCGACGGCTGGGTGCTGGGCGTCCTGGCGTCGGTGGTCGCGCTCCATGTCTACGTCGGGTTTGCCGCGGCGGCTTTCCCGTCCGGCGTCGCCCTTGACTGCGGCAAGATATTCCTCACCCTGGCGGTCATGCCGTTCGTCGCCGCGCTCGCGCTCGCCGCCGCGCTTGCGCCGGCGCTGCGGGTGCGGGGAATGGACGCCGCGTGCCGCGTGCCGCGCCGCCGTCGCCGCGGCATGGCGATCGCCTACGGCTGCGGATTCGCCGCGTTCGTGGCGGTGGAGGTGTGGGGCGCGTCGCTGATGCGCGGCTTCGTGCCGTCGCCGGAGTGGCCTGACGCGATCGTCTCGCTGCTGCCGGGCGGGGTGTCGAGCTTCGAGGTGGAGAAGCTACAGAACATCGAGGGCGTGAAGCGGATTTCCGAGCTGGTGCCGCGGCAACTGGAGATTGCCGGCGCCAAGCCGCGTCCGGCGCCGGGTGGACGCCTCGCCGCGCCGAACGTCCTTTTCCTCGCCGCCGAGTTCCTGCCGGACTTCCGGTTTGTCGAGGGCGACCGCGAGCGCGCGGCGAAGGCGGTGGCTGAAGGGCGCGCGGTGGTGATCGCCGAGATGCTTTCCCGTGCGCACGGACTCCATGTCGGCGACGAGCTGAAGGTGGTGGCGGCAGGTCGCCGCGGCGCGCCCGCGCGCGAGCTCAGTTTCCCGGTCGCCGGGGTGGTGGATCTCAACTGGCACATGGTGACGAGCCGCGGACTCGTGCGCGGGCTCAACGGCGCCTCGCCGATGACGGACGGGCCGGCGTTCTGCTCCCTGGACACGATGGGCGAGATCGACCCGCGCACCTACATGACCGAGCCGGCGATGTCGGCGCCGATGACCCATCTCTGGGTGGAGTACGAGCCGGGTTTCCTCGCTCGCCACGGCGTGTTCCCGGCCGGGCGGCTCGTCGAGGCGGAGATCGCGCGGCGGCTGGGGAACCCGGTACAGGCGACGGTGCGGCTGCACGCGCGGGACGAGATCGCGGATGGGACGCTGGCGCACGGCTCGGACCTGATCGGCCAGGCGGCGCGGGTGCCGTTCGTGTTCCTCGCCATCCTCGCGATCGGTTTCGTGGCGATGCTCGTCGCCGAGGCGGACGCGCGGAAAAACGAGTTCGCGGCGCTGCGCGCGGCGGGGGCGACGCTCGGCCAGGTGGCGTGGGCGCTTGCGCGGACTGCGGTGCGGACGGCGTTCGCCGGGATTGCCGCGGGGCTGCCGCTCGGCGCGGTGGCGGGCTGGTACGCGTCGTTCGGCACGGCGGGCCACTGGCCGGGGATGCCGCACCATTTCGCGGTTCCGTGGGCGGTGGTCATTGAGGGCGCGGCGGGGGCGGTAGTCTTCGCGCTCGTAGTCGCGGTCCCGACCGCGGCATGGATAGTAGGAGGCGCGCGGAGACGCGCAGGAAGGGGGAAGTGATGACGATGGCGATGACGGTGGATTTGAAGGCGCTGGCGAAGCTGTTTCTCGACGGCGGACCGGTGATGTGGCCGATCCTGGGACTTTCGGTGATCGGGCTCGCGATCCTTTTTTGGAAGGCGCTGGAGCTTCGGGCGGGGAGGCGCAACGCGCGAGGGCTGGTGGTGGTCTCGACCATCATCACCGCCGAGCCGATGCTGGGCATCCTCGGCACGGTGACTGGCATCATCAAGACCTTCGGCGCGCTCAACGCGTCGGCGGGCGCGGCGGATCCACTCGCCGCCACGGCCGGCATCGGCGAGGCGCTGATCACCACCGCCGCGGGCCTCGTCGCCGCGCTGGTGCTCATTTTCCCCTACAACGTCATCTCCGCCAAGGCTGACGGCGACTAAGCCCCGGACTATGAGCGTAGGACCTCGCGGCTTCGCTTTAGCGCAGGTAGTATACGCTGCCGGAGAACGCCGGGCTCTTGAGCCTGATGATGACCGTGCCGCAGCCGCCGCGGCCGCCGGCATAGCCGGAGCCGTCGTGCGAGCCGCCGCCGCCACCGCCG
>CACXRO010000049.1 GCA_902770045.1 uncultured bacterium | reverse complement strand
GAGGAGCGCGACCTTGTCGAGCTGCAGGTTGAACTCGAGCGTTCCCTCGGCCTGCACCGTGAAGCCGTCCTGCGTGAGGAACGTTATCGCGTCCGCGCCGGAGAGCTCGAAGCGCTGGCTCTGCACGTTCACGATCGAGACGGAGTAGAGGAACGGGTTGAGGCGGTGCGTTCCTTCCTTGAGGATTCCGTCCGTCACGCCCTTCGCGCCCTCTCCGACGAGAAAGCCCGTGCCAGTCGCGGCATCGGCGCCTTCGGAAAGGATGTCTGACCCCGTAAGCCGCGTCACAACGCCGACGTGCCCCGGCTTGATCGTGATGTCGTCATAGAGCTTGACGTCGTAGGCAAAGGGATTTATGCGGTGGCGGCCAGTGCCGAGAACGTCGCGGACGATGCCCTTGAAGGAATCGTCGCGGGCGATGATCTCGCCGGCGGGAAGGTCCTTGCCGAACTTCCTGACGAGGACGCCGAACTTCCCTGCGGGGATGTCCATCGCGCGGAAGTACTTCCACTCCCATGTCCACGGATTGCGGAAGTAGCGGCCTTCCGGCAACACATCCGCCTGTATCCCCTTGTACTCTGGCCCTGGCGAGAGGATCGCCTCTGGCGGGAGGTCCTTCCCGGTCTTCTTCATCAGGACCGCGATCTGCCCGTTCTCGGGCTCGATGCGCCACGGCGACCGCAACTGGAACAACTGCTGCAATGGCTTTCATGATTCCTCCTTTGCCGGATATTATACCATAATCCGCGCTCGCCTTGCCACTCGGCCGCGCTGCCAGGCTCCCGTCCCCTACACCAGCTCGGCGAGGATGGAGTCGCAGACCTCGGCGCCGCGGCGGGTGAGGCGGTAGACCACCCCTTCGCGCGCGAGCAGGCCCTCCGCGGCAAAGCGCTCAAGCGTCGACTTCCATTCGGGGCAGAGCCGCGCGTCGATGCCCTCGCGGGTGCGCAGGCGGAAGAGGAGCCGCTCGACGCGGTCGGTCTCCTCCGAAACCTCCTCGACTTCCGTCTCGCCGCCGCGTTCCGGCTCCAGCGACCACGCGTTCAAGGTGCGCAGGCGGCCAATGCGCCCGTGCGCGCCTTCGCCAATGCCAAGATAGTCTTCGCCGCGCCAAACCGCGAGATTGTGGCGGCAGTAACGATCTGGCGCGGCGAAATTGGAAATCTCGTATCTCTTCAATCCGATCGAATCAAGGAACTCCGCCGTCTCGCGGAAGCGGTCGAGCGTCGCGTCGTCGGAAGGCGGCGGCAGACACTTGCCGGCTTCGATCCGGTGACGGAGAATCGTCCCCTCCTCAAGCTGCAGGGTGTACGCGGAGCAGTGGGCGAGCCCCCATTCCCTCAGCCGCCCGAGCCACGTGCCCGGGTCGCCGGGGTAGCCGACGATGAGGTCGATGCCGGAGTTTTCGAACCGCCGCCTGACGCGCGCGAAAGCGCGCTCCGCCGCGTCGGCGGTGTAGCCGCGGCGCATGTCCGCGAGCGTCGTGTCGTCCAGCGACTGGACGCCCATCGAAATGCGGTTGACGCCGTGGTCGGCAAGCAGGGCGAGGAGCTCGTCCGAGACGTCGAGCGGATGGAGCTCCACCGTCACCTCGGCGTCCGGCGCGACGAGCGGCGAGAGCGCGGCGAGCACGGGACCGAGGCCGCAGATCGCCGGGGTGCCGCCGCCGAAGTAGACGGTCCGAAAGCCGGCGGCGGAACTGTCATGAAGCACGGCCAGCGCATCAGCCATCCGCCGCGAATACTCCGCGCGCGCCGCGTCGGAAGCTCCGCCGCGCGAGTGGAGGGCGCAGTACGAGCACTTCCCGCGGCAGAACGGGAAGTGCAGGTAGAGGTTGCCTGGTCTTTCAGCCAATCTTGAAGATCTTCTTCAGCTTCTCGACGCGGTCGATCCGCTCCCAGGGGAAGAGGTCGCGCCCGAAGTGGCCATACGCCGCGGTGTCCTCGTAGCACCAGCCCTTCGGCTTTAAGAGCCCGAGGTCCTCGATAAGCGCGTATGGACGGAAGTCGAACACCTTGCCCGAGGCGAGCATCCGCTCGAGCGCGGCGTTGGTGACGGAACCATGGGCGGTGCCGAACGTCTTCACGCAGAAGCTCACCGGCTTGTCCACGCCGATCGCGTAGGCAACCTGGATCTGGCAGCGGTCGGCGAGTCCGGCGGCGACGATGTTCTTCGCCGCGTAGCGCGCGTAGTAGGCGGCGGAGCGGTCGACCTTCGACGGGTCCTTGCCGGAGAACGCTCCGCCGCCGTGCGCGGCCATGCCGCCGTAGGTGTCGACGACGATCTTGCGTCCGGTGAGGCCGGAGTCGCCGCAGGGACCGCCGACCACGAACTTGCCGGTCGGGTTGACGAAGAACCTGGTCCGCTCGTCCAAAAGGCCGGTCTTGGACAGGTAGTCGCACGCGAGGCGCTTGACCTCCTCGTAGTTGAGCTTGGTGGCGCCCCTCTCGGTGGTCTGCTGCGAGATGACGACCGTGTCTATGCGCCTGGGACGGCCGTTCTCGTAGACTACCGAGAGCTGGGTCTTCGCGTCCGGCCGCAGCCAGTTGTACCTGCCGCCGCGCCGGCGCAGGCGCGCGAAGATCTTCAGGAGCTCGTGCGAGTAGACGACCGCAGCGGGCATGAAGTTCCGCGTCTCGTTCGTCGCGTAGCCGAACATCATTCCCTGGTCGCCTGCGCCCTGCTTCTGGCGGGACTTGCGGTTGACGCCCTGGGCGATGTCCGGCGACTGCCCGTGCAGGAAGTTCTCGTACTTGAACGTCTGCGCGGCGAAATGCTCATCCGGCACGGTGTAGCCGATCCGCTTCACCACCCGGCGCGCGATCGCCTCGGTGTCAATGCCTTCGAAGCCCTGGCAGGCGATCTCGCCAAGGTTGATCACGATGTCCGGCCCGACCGCCGTCTCGCAGGCGACGTGCGCCTGCGGGTCGCGCCGGAGGCAGGCGTCGAGGATCGCGTCCGATATCTGGTCGGCGACCTTGTCGGGGTGGCCCTCCGAAACCGATTCGGAGGTGAATACGTGGGTGTGCACCTTCTCTTCGCTCATTGTTTTCTTCCTCTCAATGTTGTTCGCGCCAGCCTTCCGGCAGCGCCGCCAGGACGGCCTCGACGACCTCGTCCAGCGTCATGTCGCTTGAATCGATCTCCATTGCGCCGTCGGCCTTGCGGAGCGGCGCGTAGCGGCGGGTGGAGTCGATGCGGTCGCGGTTGAGCAGCGACTCCTTCACCGCCTCCTCGCTCGCGGACGCGATCCCCTTCTCCACCTCCTCCTTCCGCCGGCGGCGCGCCCGCGCCTCGGCCGATGCGGTGAGGTAGAACCGAGCCGGCGTGTCGGGGAAGACCGCCGTGGTGATGTCCCGCCCCTCGACGACGAGGTCGCCGAGCGCGGCCATGCCGCGGAGCGTCGCGGTGATGCGGTCGCGCACCGCCTTCACCGTCGCCACCTCGGACGCGTGGGCGTTGATCTCCGCGGTGCGGATGCGGTCGCCCGGCTCCTCGCCGCCGACGAAGTACGCGACCTTGCCGTCGACGGGACGGCACTCCACCTCCACCGTCGGCGCGAAGGCAGCCACCGCCTCCGGGTCGGACGTGTCCACCCCGCGCGCAAGCGCCTGCCAGGTCATGATGCGGTAGAGCGCGCCGGAGTCGACGTGCAGAAACCCGAGCCTGCGACCCACGAGCCGCGACACGCTCGACTTGCCAGCGCCGCTGGGTCCGTCTATGGCGATTATCTTGGACATATCAATTCCTCCTCACAGTTTCCCCGTCTCCTGCAGCACCATCAGCACCGTGTAGACGGCGAAGGCGACAAGCCATATCGCCCCCTTGACGCGTCCGATCCGGCCCGGACGGAAGGGACGGCGCCAGTTGAGCCCGAAGACGAGAATCGAAAGCGAAAATCCGAGCACGAACGGCAGGTCTCGCGACAGGATGTAGGGCGAGAACGCCTGCGCTCCTTCACCGGGATCCAGCGGCGAGATGGCCGTCGCGACGCCGACCACCGCGAGCGTGTTGAAGAGGTTGGAGCCGATGATGTTGCCGAGCACCAGCTCGTGCTCGCGGCGCCGGGCCGACTGCACCGCGCTCGCGAGCTCCGGGAGCGAAGTGCCCACCGCCACCACCGTAAGCCCGATCACGAGGTCGCTCACGCCGAGCCACCTCGCGACGTCCACTGCGCCGTCGACGAGCAGGCGAGAGGAGAATATCAGCATAGCGAGGCCGACGACGAGCTTCACCGCGTCGACCGCGAGCGAGCGGACGTCTCGGCGCGCCGCCGTGGGCGGAGGGGGCGGGGCAGGGCGACGGGTTGCCTGGTCGTACCAGCAGTAGAGCGGCATCAGCACCAGGAACGCGCCGATGAGCGCCCAGGCCTCGGCGCGGGTGCAGGCGCCGTCGCGCACGACCAGCATGGCGAAGACGGTAATCGCAGAGAGCCCCGCGCCGGCCACCACCGACACCTTGGGCCGCACCAGCAGCGGATAGATCAGCACCGAGACCCCGAGGATGCAGGCGATGTTGAAGATGTCGCTGCCGTAGGCGTTGCCGAGCGAGAGGTTGGAGTGGCCGCCGAGGCCGCTAAGGACGCTGACGCACAGCTCCGGCGCGCTGGTGCCGAAGCCGATGACCACCATGCCCACCACGAGCGGCGAGATGCCAAGGGCGCGCGCCAGCGACGCCGCGCCGTCGACGAATAGTCCGCTCGACCACGCCAGCACCACCAGGCCGACCAGCACATACGCCATCGAGAGCCATGGAATACCGGATTGCATTTACGTGTATTATACCAAAAATCGCCGCTCGCTACTTTGCCGCGGGGACGAGGGACGAGAGGGCGACGGCGGCGGCGAACTGGGAGAGCGCAGTCACCGCAATGCCAACCCCTTCCCGCTCCGCCGCGGCCTTCATGTCGTCCGGCACCGGTCGCCCGTGGCAGATCAGCACCGCCTCGATGCCGGCGAGCGAGCAGACGGCGATGGCGTTGAGGTGGTTCTGGACGGTGATCAGCACCGACTCGTCGCCGCAGTGGCCCATCACGTCCGAGAGCAGGTCGCCGCAATAGGCCGAGGCTATCTCCGCCTCGGGATTGTCCACCACCACGGTGCCCTGCACCTTGTCCACTACTTCACTGAATTTCATCTATTCCTCCTTTAGAAGCTGGTCAGCGGCGGCGAAAGCCGGGTAGCGCGCGCGGCAAAGGCGGCGCGCAGTCCGGCGACGGTGAACTCGCACTCCGCCTCGGTCCAGACCCTGGCGACGTCGTCCAGGTTGTGCGCATCGGACGATCGCACCGCCGCGTATCCGCCGGCGCGCGGCAGCCACAGCGCCGCATCGGCGGTGCGCGACACCTCCACCGCGTCGAAGCATCCGTCGGGCACGGCGCCGAGGCCGCTCAGCACCGAGAAGTTCGGCCGGTCGATGTGCGCGGCGATGTAGAGGCCGCCGAGCTCGCGCACCTTCGCGGCGGTCTCCGGGATGGTGCGGCGGCAGCCCATGGCGAGGATGCGCCACTCGAGCTCGACGACGTCGTCGTCCCAGGTGACGACCGGCTGGTCGCCGAAGGTGTCGGGGTCGTTGACGCGCTTGGGCAGGGCGGCGTAGACCCAGTCGGTCATCGCGAGCGCCTGCTCGACGGTGTCGAAGAGACAGACGGTGTGGACCTCCTCGGCCGTCTGCACCTCGAGCCCGGGCAGGAAGGCGAGGCCCGCGCGGCGCGCGCACTCGGCCGCCGCCGGCGCGTTGCGTGCCGACTGGTGGTCGGTGAGGGCGATGCCGCCCATGCCCGCCGCGACGGCGCGCTCGACGATCGCCGCTGGCGACATCTCGAGGTTCGCGCACGGCGAAAGGCATGAATGTATGTGCAGGTCGAACTTCACGGTGACTATTATACCAAATTTATGCTATAATATGCACCATGAATGTTGAAGACATAGTTAAGACGCTGGACGGCAAGCTCGTCGCCGGCGGTGACAACGGCAGGACGGTCGGCGCGGTGGTCGCCAACGACCTCATGAGCGACGTGCTGCTCAACGACGCCGACGACATCCTCCTGCTCACCTCGCTCGCCTCCGACCAGGCGATCAGGACGGCGAACATCGTCGGCGCGATGTGCGTGGTGGTGCACAACGCGAAGCCCCTGCCGCAGACGATGTGCCAGGTCGCCGACACGCTCGGCATCCCGCTCGTCTCCTCGCCGCTCTCCAAGTACGAAAGCTGCGTGCGCGTCCACGACTTCCTCGCGAAGGAATGATGGACTACAGCCCGACGATCCTCACCGGCGGCGACACCCGCAGCGACGACCAGATCATGGAGGCCCACGGGCGTGCCGCGCGGCGCGTATCCGGCTCCGGCCTGCCGGGGGCCGAGGACTCCCCGCTCGTCATCATGGAGCTCCTGCAGCGGCTGCGGGTGCGGGACGTCATGCGCGCGCGCGACATCATCTCGGTCGTCCGCTCCGACTCGCTGCGCTTCGCCCAGAACCTGATGAAGCGCAACAACATCTCGGGCGTGCCCGTGGTCGAGAACCGGCGGCTCTTCGGCATCGTCTCGGTGAACGACATCATCCGCGCGCTCGAGGGCGGGTGGATCCACGACACCTGCCAGCAGCACATGGCGACGAACCTGGTGGTGCTCGAGGAGGACATGCCGCTCGCGTTCGCGATCAAGTACTTCGAGAACTACACCTTCGGGCGGTTCCCGGTGCTGAACAAGGAGCGGGACCTCGTGGGCATCGTCTCGCAGCGCGACGTGATGCGCGCGATCATGAAGGAGCTTACCGACGAGCTCGCGCGCCTGGAGGGGCGCACGCCGCCGCCGGGCGCGGCGGACACCGCGGCGAAGGGAGAGGGCGCGCTGCCCTACTACTCCATGCGCCAGTTCGCCGTCGTGCACAACGACCTCACCAACGCCGGCAAGGCCGCCAACGAGATCAAGCGGATGCTCAAGGAGGCCGGCGTCGACAAGAAGACCATCCGCCGCGTGGCGGTGGCAGCCTACGAGCTGGAGATCAACATCTGCATCCACTCCGTCGGCGGCGCGATCACCTTCATCCTCGACACCGAAAAGGCGACCATCGTCGCCAAGGACTCCGGCCCCGGCATCAAGGACGTCGAGTGGGCCTGCCGGGACGGCACCTCGACCGCCAACGACTGGATCCGCTCGATGGGCTTCGGCGCCGGCATGGGCCTCGCCAACTCAAAGCGCGTCGCCGACACCTTCGACATCACCTCGAAAATCCCCACCGGCACCACGGTGATGTGCACCTTCAACCTCGCCGAGACGAAGCCGCAGTAGGCAGCAGGCAGCAGGCAAAAGAGCGGCCGCGGCGGAAGCGCCGCGGCCGTCTTCTTTGCGCGTAGGCTACGCGCGGCCTTACGAGAAGTTGTAGACCTCTTCCTGCTTGTAGGCGGTGTGGAGGAGGTGGTGCGCCTTCTTGCCGCCCTGCGCGCCGGTCTTGCCGTCGAGGTAGTCCTTGTAGAGGGACTGGACCTCGGGGTTGAGGTGCGACATGCGGAGCGTCGACTTTTCGTCGTCGGTGTAGAGGCCGGCGGTGCGCTGGGCGCGGACCGCGTCCGTCGCCAGGCAGGGCTGGCCACCGCCGCCGATGCAGCCGCCGCGGCACGCCATCACCTCGATGAAGTCGAAGCGCGGCTTGACGCCGTTCTTGCGGTCCCATCTGGTGCGCGACGGCGATGTTCACCTTCGTGCCCTTGATGTCGATCGTCGCGGTCTTGACGCCGTCCATGCCGCGCACCGCCTGGAAGTCGATGCTGGGCGGCTGGGCGTCGCCGGTGATGAGGCAGTAGGCCGTGCGGAGAGCGGCCTCCATGACGCCGCCGGTGACGCCGAAGATCGTGCCTGCGCCGGTGTAGGCGCCGAGCAGCTTGTCGGCCGGCTCCTCCGGGAGCGACTCGAAGTCGATGCCGGCGGCCTTGATCATGCGCGCGAGCTCGCGGGTCGTGAGGACGACGTCGGTGTCCTGCTGGCCCGAGGCGCTCATGTACTCGTCGCGGCTGATCTCGTACTTCTTCGCCGTGCAGGGCATGATCGAGGTGACGTGCACCTTCTTGGGGTCGACGCCGTTCTTCTCCGGCCAGTAGCTCTTGGCGAGCGCCGAGAGCATCTGCTGGGGCGACTTCGCGGTCGAGAAGTTACCGGTGAAGTCGGGCGCGTACTTCTCCATCCAGTCGGTCCAGGCCGGGCAGCAGCTGGTGAGGAGCGGCAGCTCGCCGCCCTCGGTGAAGCGCTTGATGAACTCGGTGCCCTCCTCCATGATCGTGACGTCGGCCGAGAAGTTGGTGTCGAACACCTTGTCGAAGCCGAGGCGGCGGAGCGCGGCGTAGATCTTGCCGGTGGTGAGCGCGCCGGGCTTCATGCCGAAGGCCTCGCCGACGGCGACGCGGACGGCCGGGGCGATCTGCACCAGGCAGACCTTCTCGGGGTCCTGCAGCGCGGCCCACACCTTGGCGGTCTCGTCGTTCTCGTAGATGGCGCCGACCGGGCAGTGCGCGGAGCACTGGCCGCACTTGATGCACGGCGAGTCGGCGAGCTTGACGCCGGCGGCCGGGGCCATCACCGTCTTCTCGCCGCGGCCGATGAACTCGAGCGCCCAGACGTTCTGCATCTCCTGGCAGACTTCGGCGCAGCGACCGCACTTGATGCACTTGTCGGGGTTGAGCACGATCGACGGGGTCGACTTGTCGACGTCGTGGTGGACCACTTCCTTCGGGAAGGGGTTCTCGCGGATGCCGAAGTCGGCGGCGATCGCCTGGAGTTCGCAGCTGCCGGAGCGCGGGCACTGCAGGCAGTCGTTCGGGTGGTTGGCGAGGATGAGCTCGAGCACCGTCTTGCGGACCTGCACGATGTCCGGGTCGTGGGTGATGATCTTCATCCCCGGCGTCGCCTCGGTGCAGCAGGCGCGGAGCAGCTTGGGGCTGGGCACGAACTTGCCGTTGTCGGCCGGGTTGCGGCTGGGGACGAGCTGCCTGACGACGCAGATGCCGCAGCTGGCGCCGGGCTTGAGGTCGGGGTGGTAGCAGAGGGTCGGGATCTTCACGTTCGCCGCGCGGGCCGCCGCGAGCAGGTTCGAGCCTTTCGGGACGCTCACCGCGACGCCGTTGACCTCGAGAGAAATCATTTCAGTTTCCATTGTTCCGGGCCTTTCCGTTTTAGGCATGGCTGATCGCGCCGAACTTGCATGTCGCCTCGCAGGCGCCGCACTTGACGCACTTGGACTGGTCGATGACGTGCGGCTGCTTGAGCTCGCCGGAGATCGCCCCCGCCGGGCACTTCTTCGCGCACATCGTGCAGCCCCTGCACTTCGCCGCGTCGATCTTGTACTGGATGAGCCTCGAGCACTTGCCGGCGCGGCACTTCTTGTCGCGGATGTGCTCCATGTACTCGTCCATGAAGTACCTCAGGGTCGACCTGACCGGGTTGGAGGCGGTCTGGCCGAGGCCGCAGAGCGAGGCCTTGTTCATCGCGTCGCAGATCGCCTGCATGTCGGCGATGTCCTGCTCGGTGCCGCGGCCGGCGGTGATCTTCTTGAGGTAGTTGAGGAGCTTGCGGCCGCCGATGCGGCAGGGCGCGCACTTGCCGCAGCTCTCGTCGACCGTGAAGTCGAGGTAGAACTTCGCGATGTCGACGACGCAGTCCGTCTCGTCCATCACGATGAGGCCGCCAGAGCCCATGATCGAGCCGATCTTGGCGAGCGACTCGTAGTCGATCGGGGTGTCGAGCCGCCCGTCTGCGCCGCCTTGAACTGGTGGCCGCCGCGGATGCCGCCGCCGATGTCGAAGATGATCTCGCGGAGGGTTGTCCCCATCGGCACCTCGATGAGGCCCGAGTTGTTCACCTTGCCCGTGAGCGCGAAGACCTTGGTGCCCTTGGTCGTCGCCGTGCCGATCTTGTTGAACCAGTCCGCGCCCTTGTTGATGATGACGGGGATGTTCGCGAGCGTCTCGACGTTGTTGATGACCGTCGGCCGGCCCCAGAGACCCTTCACGGCCGGGAACGGCGGACGGGGACGCGGCATGCCGCGGTTGCCCTCGATGGACTGGAGAAGCGCCGTCTCCTCGCCGCAGACGAACGCGCCCGCGCCGAACCTGAGCTCGATGTCGAAGTCGAAGCCCGAGCCGAGGATGTCCTTGCCGAGGAGGCCGAGGTCGTGGGCCTGCTCGATCGCCACCTCGAGGCGGCGGATCGCGAGCGGGTACTCCGCGCGGATGTAGATGAAGCCCTTGGAGGCGCCGATCGCGTAGCCGGCGATCGTCATCGCCTCGAGGACGGAGTGGGGGTCGCCCTCAAGGGTGGAGCGGTCCATGTACGCGCCGGGGTCGCCCTCGTCCGCGTTGCAGACCATGTACTTCTGGCCCTTGGGCTGCTGCATCGCGAACTTCCACTTCATGCCGGTCGGGAAGCCCGCGCCGCCGCGGCCGCGCAGGCCGGACTTGAGGATCTCCTCCACCACCTGCTCGGGCGTCATCTCGAAGAGCACCTTCTCGATCGCCTTGTAGCCGTCGCGCGCGATGTAGTCCTCGATCTTCTCGGGATCGATCACGCCGCAGTTGCGGAGCACGATGCGGTACTGCTTCTGGTAGAACGGGATGTTCGCCTCGGCGACGAGCTTCTTGGCCTGCTCGGGGTCGTAGCAGAGGCGCTGGACGACGCGGCCCTTCACCAAGTGCTCCGCAACGATCTCCTTCACGTCCTCTGGCTTGACCTGCACGTAGAACGTGCCCTGCGGGAGGATCTTGACGATCGGCCCCTGCTCGCAGAAACCAAGGCAGCCGGTGGTGACCACCTGGACCGTCTCGTCCAGCTTCTGCTCCGCGAGGATGCGCTTGAACTCCGCGACAACCTTGTCGCCGCCGCTGGAGCAGCACGCGGTGCCGCCGCAGACCAGGACGTATGATTGATATGCCATTGCCGTCACTCCTTAAGCGTTCTTCACGATGTCGATCGACGGCTTGTCGAGGATCTTGCCCTCTATGAGCCCGTGGCCGACGATGTGCTTCTCGACGATGTCCTTCGCCGTCGCCGCGTCCACGTGGCCGTAGATCACGGTCGGCATGCCCGGGACGACGACCTCGACCGTCGGCTCCGAGTGGCAGAGGCCCATGCAGCCGGTCTGGCGCACGAGCACGTTGGTCATTCCCTTCTCCGAAAGCGTGTCGACGAGCGCGGCGTAGGTGTCCTTCGCGCCCGCGGCGATGCCGCAGGTGCCCATGCCGACGATGACCTGCACGTCCTTGTTGGAGCTGTCGCGCATCTCCATCGCCTTCTGCTTCTCCCCGCGCATCCGGCGCAGGTCGTCCAAAGTGAGCTTAGCCATTTCCTTCCTCCTGTTATCCGAGCTTGCGGTACTTTTCGATGATGCCGGCGACGTCCTTCGTCGCCAGCTTGCCGTGGACCTCGCCGTTGACGACCACCACCGGCGCGAGGCCGCAGCAGCCGAGGCAGCGGACCGCCTCAACCGAGAAGAGGCCGTCGGGGGTGGTGGCGTTGACGCCGACGCCGAGCTGGCGCTCGAACTCCTTCATCAGGTCGTCGCCGCCCCTGAGGTAGCACGCCGTGCCGAGGCAGACCTGGATGATGTACTTGCCGGCCTTCTGCAGCTTGAAGAAGTTGTAGAACGTGACCACGCCGTAGATCTTCGCGAGCGGCACGTCCAGGAGGGACGATATCTCGATCGCGATCTCGCGCGGGATGTAGCCGTAGGTCTGCTGGACCTTGTGCAGGACCATGATTAGGTTGCCCGGCTTTCCTTTCCATTCTTCGATGAACGCCTTCAGCTCCGGCGTCATCTGCTCGGTTTTTTCGCTCATGTTCTTGTGTGTCCTTCCTTGGGTAAGGTCAATTTAAGCCCTATTGGGATATAGTATACCCCAACTGCCCCTTGTTAGGCAAGTGTAACTTTCGCCTGCGCGCGGACTTCTCAGCGGCGGCGGGAGCGCACTTCCCACGACTCGTCCAGCGCGAGCAGCGAGCGGTCGGCCACGAAGGCAGGCGAGTCGTAGCAGGGAACGGCGTAGACCGTGAAGTCGCCCTCGCGGCGGATACGCTCCGGCGGCAGGCGGTAGGCGTTGCCGGTGAGGACGTCCACCCAGACCGGCGCGGCGAACGGCTCCGCGCGCATCCGCAGCTCCGCGCGCACCGCCGCGCACTCCTCCTTCGGCATCGCCGCCGCGTCCCAGAACACCGCCACCTTCAGCCCGGTGCTCCGGTCCCGCCAGTCGTAGACCGCCGGCCTCGCCACCCCGGAAAGCGTCGAAGTCCCCTTCCCGACCTCCGCCTCGAGCGCGTCGTTGAAGACCGAAACCGCGTTCTGGACCGCGTAGTACGCCTTCTTCACCTTGAGGACCCGGAAGCCTTCCGCCTGTCCGGTCGTCTTCAGGAGCCCGTAGCGCACCAGACCGTCGTGGAAGCCGGAGGTGCGGTACTCGAGGTCGCAGATGTGGAATACCGAGGTGTCGTCGCCGTGGCCGAGGTCGCCGAGCGCGCGGCGGAGGTCGTACTTCGCCTGCTTGAGTTCCGTCCACGGCAGCCGGCTCAGCGCGCCGACCGCGCACCACTCGCTCAGCGTGCCGCCCTCGCCCTCGCGTAGACGCAGGTTCGGCGCGTACTCGGCCACCACCCGCCTGCACGCCTCCACCTCGTCGTAGCCGTCGTCGGGATTCGCCTTGTAGTGATGGTAGGCGATGGTGTCGAAAAGCCCCGTCTTGCCGCGCGCCTTCAGCTCCGCGAGAAGCGGCCTTACGAACCCCGCGTTCGCCCAGGAGAGCGCAAACGCCGCGATCGTCGCGTCGGGTATCTCGCGCCGCACAATCTCCGCGGTGCGGATGGCGAAGGCCGCCGCGCGCTCGGGGCTGTTGGTCACCCCGCCGACGCGCAGGTCGGGCTCGTTCCAGACGCACCAGTCCCTCACCACGCCCGCATAGCGCTTCGCCGTCAGCCCCACCCAGCGATCCCACGCCGAAAGCGCCTCTTCGGACGACGGCATCCCGCCGGCGAGCTGGCGCCCGCCGCCGCCGGGATAGGCCGGATTCCCGTAGCTCAGCTCCATCCACACCCCGATGCCTCGGCGCGCGGCGTCGAACACGATCTGGTCGAGCCAGGCGAAGTCGTAGACGCCGGGATCCTTCTCCGTCCGCGCCCAGCCGGCCTGCACGCGGATGCGCGCGATGCCGAGCGGGGCGACGTAGTCGCGCACCGCCCGCCAGTCCGCGTGCTCGCGGTCGGTGCCGGCGCAGTCGAGCGTCCAGCGCGACGACTTGACCTCGCCCACCGCCTTCGGCCGCAGCGTGCCGATGCACTCAAGCCCAGTCTCCAGGGTCGACTCCACCCGCGTCGGGCTGTCGTCGACCACCGGCTCCGCCGCCGCGGCAAGCGCGACAAGCGCGAATGCTAGAGCGATCCTGAACATCTGCCGCGCTACCGCAGGTAGACCGCGCCGCCGGGGAAGGCGGTCATCGTCGCCCACGCCGTGTTGCCGTAGTAGCCCATGTTCACCCTGCGCCCGTGCCAGCCCTGCGGGCAGTCGCGCTCGTCCGCGTAGGACGAGTTCGGATCGCCAGCGTCGACCGCCGGCGAGACGACGTCCCGCGACATGAACTCCGTCGACAGCGCGCCTGTCTTCTCGTCGTAGTATCCGCGCCCGCCGCGGAGGTGGAGGCTGAGGTTCGCCAGATAGTCGCGGTTGTCGTTCCCGGTCTTGAAGTTAGTGTAGCCGGATCCGTAGGGCGATTCGACCTTCGCCATGACCTCGGACATCGAGGTCACGAAGAGCGGATCGCCGAAGACGAGCCCCGGGCCGAGCGAAACCACCGCGCCGTCCGCCGCCGAGAGGCTGTTCGTCGTGCCGGAGGTGAAGAGCGTGTACTCGGCGTAGAGACTGCCCGTCGCCTTGACGTCGACGTCCGAGCCGAAGCGGTTCCCCGAGACCGCTCGGTGCGAGGAGAAGTTGTTGCAGACGATCGAGTTCCTCAGGCTGACCGCGCCGGTGTACACGTTGATGCCGCCGGGGCTGGAGTTGCCGTCCGCGAGATTGTAGGCGACGGTCGTGTTGACGATGTCGAGCGTGTAGGCCGAAGACCCCATCGTCACGGAAATCGCGCCGCCGTGCAGTCCGTACTGCTCGTTCCAGCCGCAGCGGTCGGAGCAGCCGGCTACCAGGCAGTTGGTCATCGCCGAGCCGTCGCAGTTGCCGACGAACCTGATCGCGCCGCCGCCGATGTAGTCGTTGGGGCGGCAGGTGCCGTGGTTGGAGAGGAATACGCTGCCGCGGATCGTCGCCGGCGCGTTGTTGAGGTACAGCGCCGAGCCCTGGCTGACATCGCCGCCGATGGTAGCTTGACCAGACGCGGCCAGCGGAACGCCGTTGGTCAGGAACGCGCAGCTGTCGATCAGAACGCGCTTCACGTTCCTGAACGCCGCCGCGCCGCCGTAGCCGAGATAGTACGGGTTGACGCCTTGGGCGGGCTGGAATTGCCCGTTGCAGGCAAAGAGGCAGTTGGAGACGGAAACCTGCGTCGTCGCGGCCGTGCCGGAGACGTTGAGGCCGCGTCCGTACAGCTTCTCGTTGTTGGAGACAGCGTTGTCGAAGAAGACGCAGTCGCGGATGTCGAGATTGCCCGCGCCTTCCTTGACCAGGCCCTCGCTGGCCGACCGGGTGAACTCCAGGCGCTCGATCATGACGGACGCGGACGCGTTGGCGATCTTCGCCAGCGCAAACCGGCGCCGCGCGTCGAGAACCGACCTCGCGCCGGCGGCACGGTCGGACACCGAGTCGCACAGATAGTCGAATCCGCCGCGCATCGCAAGGTCCGCCGTCACCGTCAGCGTGTTCGGCGCCAGGATGGGCGAGCCGAGGTCGATGAACCAGATTTCCGACGGCTTCGTCTCGCGCGCCGCGTATGCGCTGACCATCTCGTTCCAGGTGCGGCAGGCGTTGTGCCAGTCGCTGCCGGAGCCGTCGCCAAGCGCACCGGACCAGACGTGCAGCACGCTCGCGCCGCCGCCATGTCCCCACCACGGCGGAAGGTCGGCGTCGACCGTGCCCGAGCCCGAAGTCCCCACGACCGGGCCGGAGGTGGAACTGCCGGAGAGCGTGTAGCTGAAACTCGTTCCCCGCGGATAGTAGCTCGGCAGCAGGTATTCATAGGTTTCACCGGCCACGCATCCGTTCAGGGTCGTCGAGAACGGCTCCCCTCCGACATATCCATGCACCGTCACCGCGACGACGCAACCGGGGTCTCCGGTCACGGTAAAGGTGATGCGCGGATTGGAGTAGCCGCTCGGGTAGTCGACCTGGACGCCGTCGAAGCCGAGCGGAATCTCCGACTCGTAGGTCTTCGACGCCTCGGCGGTGCCGCCGTAGACGCCGGCGTTGCGTCGGCCGCCGTTGTTCATCGGCTCGGCGGAATAGTCGTCGAACGGATCCGCCGCGTCGATCGCCGGCGAGATTACGTCGCTCTTCAGCCACACCGTCTCGGCGCCGTTGGTTACATAGCCGCCGCGGGAAAGGAGGTGGACGTCGATGCCGCTGATCTTCGCCAGCGTCGAGGTGCCGCCGGGATAGTAGTAGTAGGTGCCGGTGTAGGCAATCAGGTTGGTGACGCTCTCCGGACGGGTGACGACGAGCGGATCCGCCGAAACGACGCCTGTGCCATCGTTGAACTCGCCGGAGCAGCTCGCGCGCACCGCGTCGAGGTTGCCGTCGAGCACGGAGTAGGAGAGGTTGACCACGCCGTTCGCGCCCACCACCCGCAGATCGCCGGTGTCGTTGATTGC
The DNA here is from genome assembly GCA_902770045.1 of uncultured bacterium. Lineage (GTDB taxonomy): Bacteria > Verrucomicrobiota > Kiritimatiellia > RFP12 > UBA1067 > UBA1067. The sequence goes on along the minus strand of CACXRO010000049.1, from coordinate 5,883 downwards.
ACCGCGGCGGATGTGGTTGCCGGTGAAGACGCAGTTCTTCACGTTCGCGGTGCCGACGACCACGGTGATGCCCGCCGAGCCCGCGCTGGTGTCGGCGAGGTTGTAGGCGAAGGTAGAGCCGAAGATGTCGACCGTCTGCGCCTTGGCGCCGAGCTCGAGGACAATCGCGCCGGTACGCGAACTCGCCTGCGAGTTCCAGCTCGCGCGGTCTACGTTGCCCGCGAAGAGGCAGTTCGAGACCGCGCTTCCCGACGACCCGCTCGCAAAGAACACGACGCCGCCGTTACTGTCGCCCGTACGCGTATTGCAGAGATTGGCCCTGAAGTCGCAGCGCTCGACGCAGACCTTGCCGGCGGCGTAGATCGCAGAGCCTTTGGGCCAGGTGTTGAACAGGGTGGCGGAGCTGCTTCCGGACTGCGGAACAAGGAACTGCAGGCAGTTGGCGAAGAACCTGGAATCGACGACGCGCGCGCGGCCGGAGTTGACCGCCAGCGCCGCGCCCGGTCCGCCGGTGGATGCGGCGTTGTTAGTCTGGTAGTTGTAGGCGAAATAGCAGTTGGTTACGAGCAGCGCGCCCGTGCCGCTGAAGGCAACCGCCTTGCCGGCGTACACCCCCATTTGGGCACCGGCGGTCGAGAATCCGTTCGAGACGAAGGTGCAGCTCACGAGGTCAAGGTCGCCCGAGCCGGACTTGGTCATGGCCCGCTGCTTGGCGCGGTCGAACTGGAAGCGCTCGAAGGCGACGGCCGAAGAGCCGGACAGCGCCAGATTGTTCATGGCTCCGCCGGAGTTGTCTACGACGGTCAGGAGTCCGTCGGGACGCTCCGCCACCGAGTTCTCGTAGCCGGTAAAGCCGCCGCGGAACACCGTCTTGAACTGCTTTGAAAGCGAAATCGACGTCGGCATCCGGTTGGTGGCGTCCGCCGCCACCCAGATTTCACAGCGGTCGGCGGTCACCGCCGCCACCGCCTCGGCTACCGTCTCGAAGGCGTCCCACCAGTTCGAGCCGTCGTGCATCGACCCGATATAGCCGGGTCCCACGTGGATCACCCCGTCGCCGCCGCCCTTGCCGTAGATCGCGGGTATCTCGAGCCCCTCGGGAACTACCGCCGACCCTGTCACCACATGCGCGTCGGCGGGATCCGCGGCGTCGACGACGAGAATCCGCCAGCTGACGGTGTCGCCGCCAGCGACGCAGCCGTGCGGCAGCATCGTAATGCCGGTGCCGCTCGCCACCCCCGACCAGCTGTTGGTGTACTGGTAGCCGGCGGTGGCGACGTCGCCGGTGCCGACGAGCGCATACACGTTCGCCACGTAGTTGCTCTCGCCGAGAATCGGAATGGAGATGAACGGCCTGGCGATGTTGTTGGAATAAGTAACCTCGATTTCTCCGACCACGGCGGGGATGATCGGCCCCACGGGAACGACCGCCGACCCGTCGGCAACGCGCGTCTGGGCGTTTTCGGCGGAGACAACGACATGCCAGCTGATCACGTCGCCGGTAAAGACGTATTTGAACGGGACTGCATAGAGGTCGGTGCCGTTCATGACGTTCGACCAGCTGTTGGTATACTGGTAGCCGACGGTGGCGACGTCGCCGGTGCCGATAAGCACTTGGACGCCGGCGAGAAAGGCGCCGTTGCCGCGGATGGGGATGGTGATGTACGGCCGCGCGATGTTGTTGGAGTAGGAGACCTCTATCTCGCCGATTTCGGGCTGGATGCCGGCAACGGTGCAGGACGCCTCCGCCGTGTTGCCATAGGCGCCGAGATTGACGCGCTCTCCGTTGGGATCCGGCTCGTTCGCGTAGGCGCTGTCCGGGTCGCCGGCGTCGATGGCGGGCGAGTAGTTGCCCTCGTCCTCGTACCTCGTGCCGTCGTTGCGCGACATCCCCGCGATGGAGCGGAGGTGGACGTCGAAATTGGCGTTGGCATAGCCAGTGTTGGCAATAGTGTTTTTACTGACGTTGTAGGAAGTGCCGATGTAGGAATAGCCGGCATAGTTGCCGCTGCCGACGACCTTGACCCGCGAGGTGAAGTCTTCGAGGCTGGTGGCGAACAGCGGATCGCCGAAGGTGAGGTTGTCGCAGGTGAACGTGGCGGTGGACGCGACGCTCACATAGTCGGCAAGCGGAACGCCGAGATTGTCCGGATCCTCCGCGGCAAGGCGGCAGTAGGAGAGGTTGAGGCTGCTCGACCCGCGCACATGGATATCGTGCCCGATGCCGGCCACGGTCTGCTGGCCGTGGCGGTTGCCGAAGATGATGCAGTTGTGCATGTTGACTTTGCCCACTTCGACATGGAGACCGCCGGGGATGTAGAGGGTGTCGCCGAGATTGTAGGCGAGGGTGCAGCTCTCGAAATCGACCTTCGACGATGCCGTAGAAAGCCTGATGTCGATGGTGCCGCCGTAGCGCGTCATCGTCGTTGTTGTCTTAAGTCCTGTCGTGGCCCAGCCGCCCCAGTTGCCGGTGAAGGTGCAGTTGGTGAACGCGGAATTCCCGCTCGCGCCCGCAAGCAGAATCACACCGCCGTACCCGGGAGGATTGTCAGAAGTAACGCGTCTGACCGCGCCGCGGTTGCCGCGGAAGTGGCAGTTCCGCGCCGTAAGCGGGGTCCCGCTCATCCAGATGCAGTCGCCATCAGCCTTGTCGCGGCCTGCAGTGTATTCGCCGAGACCGGAGGTTGGGCTGACGCCGTTGGTGACAAAGAGACAGTCGTCGAGGAACAGGCGCGAAAGCCCGCTCGCATAGATGGCGCTGCCCTGGGCTTGGCTCGATCCACTGCCCGTCTTCATGTTGCCGCGCCACGCGCAGTTGGTGAACGATGCGGTGAAAGCACCCGAGAGATAGACGCCACGACCTTCAACATCGCCCCCGGGGGCCTGGTTGGAATTGAACTGGCAGTTGGTGACGGCGAGCGCGCCGCCACCGGAATTAACAAACGCATATTGTCCGGCCCGGGTGAAGACAAGGCGCTCCACCGCCAGCGGATTCGCCGCCGCGTTGGCGAGCCTCAGAAGGTTGTAAGAGTTCGCGCCGTCGAGAGTGGACAAAGTCCCTTCCGGGCGCTCGGCGATCGAGTCCTCGACGCCGGCAAAGCCGCCGCGGATTACCAGCGGCGCGGCGATGGTGACCGTGCTGGGCGCAAAACTCTCGGTAATCTTGCCCGCCACCCAGATCTCGGTCTTGGTTGCATCGCCGGCGAGCGCCTTCTGCGCCAAGGTGAACGAGTCGAAGGCGTCGGTCCAGCTGGTGCCGTCCTTGCGCCCCTTCGCGCCCTGGCGCACATGGATGACGTTCGCGCCGCCGCCGTGGCCGTAGTATGGCGGCAGGGTGCCGGTGACGGTGGCGGACTTCTCCACCACGATCGGCGTCTGCCCCGGCACCGTCACGGTGACGGTGACATAGACGGTGGAACCTGGCTCGTAGAGGTCGACGCCTGCGAGTGTAACCGTCTCGCCGGGCTGCACCGCGCACCGCCCCACCGACTCCGCCGCCGCGCCGCCAGATGTCTTGGCGAGCTCAATCTTGACGGAGGCATTGTACATGTCGTCGCCGCCCAGCGTCGCGGTGACGGTAGGCACGGTGTCGTCGGCAAATGTGATGGCGATATCGCTGGCAGTAAGCACGGGAACGCCGGTCTGCGAGGTCGCGGCCTCGGCGGTGTTGCCGTAGTAGCCAAGGTTGCGCACCCCGCCGTTGGGCGCCGGTTCGTTGGCGTAGGGCGAGGCGGGATCGGAGCCGTCGATCGCGCGCGAGTAGCCGGAACCGAACGCCCCCTCGTGGACGTCAAAGGCGAGGATCGAGGCGACATTGGCGGCGCTGTTGGCGTTGACCGCGGTCTTGGCGGTGGAAAGCATGGTGCCGAAGAGCGGATCGCCGTAAACTATGTGCTCGCCAAGGGCGAGGTTCGAAGCTAACTCTGACGAGAGGTTGTACTCACCTTCGCCGGTGATGAGCGAGTAGTCGACGTCGGCATAACCACTACCGCCAATCACCACAATGTCTCGGCCATAGTGGGCGGTGTGAGATGAGTCGGCGACATGGTTGCCGTAGAAAATGGAATTGCGCACCAGTGCCGTGCCGCCACTGATCAGGAGTCCGGCGGCGGAGGTTGAGGCGTACGAGTAGTTGTAGGCGAAGGTACAGTCGATTACCTCCACCTTGCGTGCCAACGAATCCATCATTACGGTAAGCGCCGCGCCACGATTGGACAGACTACCATTGGCAGGGGTTGTCTTGTTGCCGACAAAAAGGCAGTTGGTAAACACCGAATTGTTACAGTTGCCGGTCAGTCTTACCGTTCCGCCGCGTGTATCTCGGCCAGGCGCACGGTTGGCGATGAAGCGCGACGACCGAACCGTGAGCGGAGCTGCATTGGCCAGAATGGCGGCTCCACCATCGCCTCCGTCCTGACCGGCGGTTGACCAGCTGGTAAAGTTGACGTTCTGCATGCAGTTGGTCAGGAAGTCACAGTTGTCGATGTAGACACGCTTCATCGAATTGGCATAAAGCCCGGCACCCTGAAGCATCATAGTCCTCGCAGCCGTGGTCCCAGGATTGTTGGTGTGGGCGTTGCAGTCGAAGAGGCAGCTGTCGAAATACGCCTCGGAACTGGCACCGCCATTAAGATAGACGCCGCCGCCGTTGTAGTCCTTGGAAACCAGAAGTCTCACGCCGTTGCGGAAGAATCGGCAGTTGCGAAATGCGATGTGCGACCTGCCAGTCTTGTTGATGGCGCGCTTGTAGGCGCGGGTGAAGCAGATGTTCTCGAAGACGTTCGTCGCGTCGGCGACGGCGGTGGAGACGCTGAAGATGTAGCTGATGGTGGAGCGGTCCTTGGAGTTCAGCGTCGTCTTGCCGGACGGGTCGAGGGTGGTGTCGTCGGTGCCGGCGAGGCCGCCTTTGATCGTGATCGCCTTGGCAAGCGAGATCTGGGCGGTAATGTCGTATTCGCCGGCCTTGAGGAGGATCGTGTCGCCGTCGACGGCGGTGGAGATCGCCGTCGGGAGCGACATCGGCGACCCCCACGAAAGGCCGTCGCCTTCCGGGGCTACCGCGTAGTCGGTCACGCGGTAGGTCTCAGCGAACGCGCTCGCGGCGCACAGCGCGACAGCGAAACACAGAATGCCATATACGAGTTTTTTCATGTTGGTGCTCCTTTTCATTTCATTGCTCCTCTTGTCCAGTCAAAGCCATGCCGAAGTCCGAAGTCCAAGCTCGACGGCAGGACCTTGGACATTGGACTTTGGATGACGAATTTAAGTGTAGTTTTCTTGCGGGCGGGAAAACCGTTATATTCGCCCCCCCTAAAAATATTGTTAGTTTCGTTCGTCACATTGTGTATGCTACCAAATCCCTCGGAATATGTCAACCCACTAAGTACGGCCAACGCATCAAAAATTCGTTCTACCTCGCGTCAGCGGGGAGAAGGAATTTTTGATGCGTTGGCCGTATCACTTGTCTGGAATTTCGTGGTTCAGGGCTCTGGGGTATAAACTCCGATCCGTGTGGCTCTCGCTACCGCTCCGCAGAATGCTCGATGCTTCGCGCCTGACATTCGTCTTCCACGGCCGCACATGCCTTGTTTTATATCTGCGGCTTCGCCGCAGGGGGTCTGGGGCGGAGCCCCAGTTAAATAACCTGGCTTCGGCAGAATCATACGTGGGGTTGTCATGGGCGAAGCTGCGGAGCGGTAGCGGGAGCCCCAACCATCGGAGTTTTCTACTCACTCTTCACATAAACACTCACACTCCTGTAAATCCTGTCAAACAATCCCGCAGCGTTACGCCGCGCGGCGAAATTTGGTATAATACGCACCCATATTCCCCAAGGGAAGGACAATTCCAATCATGCATCCGTACCGCACCCATACCTGCAAC
>CACXRO010000048.1 GCA_902770045.1 uncultured bacterium | reverse complement strand
GCTTGAAGTTCTTGAGCTTGGCCTTGAAGTAGGCGACCGACTTCTTGCCGCCGGCGGAGCCGTCCTTGTTGCCGTCGACCGTGTCGCCGATCGTCGCGACGTCCACCTTGCCCTTCGGCCAGTAGATGCGGACGAACGGATAGCCGGTGTTCTTGTTGGCGCGGACCCAGTGGAAAATGTCGCTGCCGATCTTGCCGTCGTCGGCCTTCGTCCCGCTCTTCTTCGTCGTTCCGTTGCCCTTGTCGCCGGAATAGACGAAGTAGAACACCATGCCGCTCGTCTTCATCCAGCTCTTGAAGTAGCTGGAGTTGCAGCCGTTCTCGAACATCATGCAGTGCCCGCAGGCGTCGCCGTTCGACCACACCGCGATGAACGGCAGCCCATTGTCCGTGGCGTACTTCTTCGCCTTGTAGAAGTTCGACTGCCACTTGCCGGTCGTCACCGCGGCAGTATACGAAGCGCGCGTCTTCAGAAGCGTGGCAGTCGGACTCGCCGCGTACAGCGAGGCGGAAGAGACGAGCATCGCCATGAACGCCGCAAGAGTTCTGTTCATAACTTCGACCTCCTTTCAGTGAGCCACTTTTCCCCGTCACCCGCCGACGACGTAGCGCATCCACCCGTAGACATAGAGTTCCATCGCCGGAACGACGGTCACCCATGGCGGCGGATTGGCATACTCGGCCTCGTAGCGCGCGGCGAATTCGCCGACGACGACCCTGACCCTGCAGGACGCAAGGAGCCCCGGCGGCAGCGCCGAGGGCGGGAACGGCGGCGAAAGGAAAACCACTTCGGCGGGGATGGACCTCTTCGCGTCCTCGCCGCCAGCGGAGACGCGGCGAAGCCATTCGTCACCGGCCATTCCGGCGAGGACAAGCCTGCGCACGCCGTCAGCCGGCAGGTCTGCTACGTTCCGCACATAGCCGATTCCGGGAGCGTTCCTGTCGTAGACGTAGTACCCGCGGATGTCGCGGCACGAGAAGACGCCGCCCAGCGCAACGCCGTCGTCCACCACCCAGACCGAAGGATTCGCAGACTTGACGCGCACCTGTCCGTCCGCGACGTAGATGGAATAGCCCCGCTTGGCGCGGCTGTTGCCGCCGATCCAGTAGACCGAAAGCAGCGCGGCGGCCGCCAGCGCCGCGGCGGCGGCGACGGAGACAAGCGCCTGCCTTGGCCGCCAGAAACGCCACGGCCGCCCGGCGACGAAGCAGACTAGGACAAGCCACGGCGTGTACCTTATGACCGAGTTCATCATCACGGCATTGAACCAGCCGCAGACGAGCAGCGAAAGCGTGAGCCCGAGCACGACCGCGCGCCGGGAACGGACGGCCGCCAGCGACATCAGCAGCAGCGCGGCAATCCAGACGAAGATGTAGGCGAAGCGCCCCGGCATGGAATAGCCGACGAGCCTGGTGAGGTGGTCGTTCACGAGCGAGGCCGAAAGCGAGATGTCGCCGAGGTTCCCGTACCAGTCCATGTAGGCCCGCCCGACGTGCATCTCGCCCCAGCCGTTCGGCGCCTCGGCGATCATCGTCGGCGCCGTGGACCACATCTCGAGCCGCACCGCGTTGGACCAGCGGGACGACTTGGAGAAGCCGCGCGTAAGCAGGCGGGACTCGTGGGTGGCGAACCAGCCGACGGCGGTCAGCAGCACGACGCCAGCGAGCACCCAGACCGCCTTGGACCTGACGAGCTTCCGGAAATTGAGCAGGCACATCGGCGCCAGCCCGACGGCGAAGGAGAGGAACGCCCCCCTGGACGCCGTCATCACCAGCGCCGCGGTCGCCGCCAGGAAGATTGCCGCGCCCGCGGCCTTTGCCCACATCGGACGCAGGTAGAAAAACGCCGTCGAGAGGAGCGCTATGGCCAGGTAGAGGAACCCGTTGTCGTTCGGGTTCGGGAAAGGCCACTGGAGCCGGCCGCTCTTCGCCCACTTCTTCTTGAGCTCGCGGGTGACCTCCTTCGACATCCCCTTCTTCTTCGGACGCGCCCCGGCGTCCGATGCCGCCTGGTCTGGCGCCGCCGGCGCACCCGTCTCAAACGCATACGGCGGACCGCCGGCCGTCGCCGGGCGCTCGGACGCATAGGGGAAATTGCACTCCGTCTTCCCCTGGCTGAACATCACCAGCCTGCCGCGGTCGAAGATGTAGTGGGCCGTGCCCCCCGCGAGGCTGCGGGCGCTCTCGATCAGGACCAGGCTGCCGCGGATCTCGCCGTGCCAGCCGTGGACGCTCCAGAGCGAAGGGTCGTTCGGATTCAGGTTGCGCTGGAACTCGCGGTAGCTACCGTCCGGATTGCGCATCCGGAACAGAAACGAGTTCTCGGGCGCGAAGTAAATCGACGCCGCGCCCGCAAGCCCGTTGGACGTGGACGGATCAAAGCCCAACTGCTCCGGCGCGGCGGCCGCGGTGGCCGCCAATAGAAGCAGCAGGGATGTAGTCCGCCAGATCATTCAAAATCCTTCTCGTCCCAGTCCTTCTCGTTGTCGTCGGTGGTGAGGATGTTGAACGGCAGCGAAGCCTTCCACGCCGCGTTCCTGGTCTTGGCCTTGGTGCTGTTCGTGGCCGGCATCAGGAAGAACCCGGCGGTGAGGACTTCCGGCGCCAGGGGCGACTCGGAGGAGTCGTCGCGCGTGTAGAGGAGCACGCCCTTGTGCGCCAGGCTCGACATCTGCTTCTGCGCGGAGTTGTACTCGTTCAGAAGGTCGCTCTTCACCACCCACTCCCAGGAGTTGAACGTGCCGGTGACGATGCCGGTCGCCCGCGTGAACTTGACCGTCGTGTTCCAGGGGTTCACGCTCTGCCCGAAGTCGTACAGCCCCGTGGTCTTGTTCTTGACCAGCGAACGGCCGGGGACCGACAGGGTGTTGCCGGCGAAGGACACCGCGAGGTCGTTCGGCGTCGAGAGGGTCGAGAACGAGTACCCGCTGGCCAGCGCCTCCGGCGGCAGCTCGTCGGCGCTGCCGACGGTGGAGACGGCGAACTCGCCGTTGAGGTAGTGGTTCTGGAGGTTTACGACCTTGTCGTACCAGCCGCCCGTGGGCGCCAGGCTGATCGCGAAGGCCGTGCCGTCGCGCGAGGTGAGCTTGGCGGCGTTCCTCGCCCACGTAAGCTTGCTCGACGGCTGCAGCACCGGATGTTCGCCGCCGGCAGGGAACGCGATCTCCACTTCGCCGCCGATCGCATACGAGGCGTTCCCCGCGTACACCGGCACCATGAGCCTGCACTCCTCCGGATTCTCGAGCGTAGCGCCAACGAGCTGGCCGATCGTCGAGAAGGAGACCGAGGTGCCGTCCGCCAGCACGCCCGACACCTTGACCGCCGCGCTGCCGGCCACCGTGAAGGTGAGATACCCGTTGCCGACCGGCACGCCGTCCGCCGCCGAGACGCCCTCCGGGACCTGCGCTGAGGTGAAGTAGCCGGCGAACTCGCCGAGGGCGGCGGCGCCGAGCGCCGTTCCGCCGTTGCTGCGGTAGAGGTTCGCAGTGTACATGACGTCGGGGGTGACGGCCGTCTTGGCCGAGTTGAGCACGTTCAGCGTGAGCTCGGCGGTGCCGGCCGCCTCCGCCAGCGCCACCGCGTTGGTGAGGGGCCCGTCGCCGAGCGTCAGGGTAAGGAAGTTCTCCGTGTAGGTGCCGGTCACCTTCTTCTTGCTGTTCAGGGTCTTGACCGTCGCCTTCAGCTTCACCTGCACCTGGCGGGTGCAGCCGGGCAGGGCCTCGTCGCGGTCGAGGATTTCCTCATAGCCCTGGGTGCCGGTGAAGGTGTAGGCGATGCCGCCGATCGTCGCCTTGGCCGTGATCTTGCCGGCGGAGGTGACGGTGAGCGTGAGCAGGCCGAGCTGGCGCGCGTCGGTCGCGAAGTCGCCGTTGGCCTCGCGGAGGGTGCCGCGGAACGTTCCCGTCATCGTCCCCGCCGGGAGCACGTTGAACTTGACCGGGATCGTCGTTCCGTAGGTGTAGGTGTAGGTCGTGACCTTCTTGGTCTTGCCGTTCACCTTCTTCGTCACGGTCTTTCCCGTCTTGGTGAAGCTCTGCAGCAGGGCGGTGTAGGTGCCGGGCGTCGACGGCGCGCCTTCCAGGACGCCCGTCGTGGCGTTGATCTTGACGCCCTTCGGGAGCGATCCGCCGACCAGGCGGAATCCGTTCGCGGAGAGCGGCGTCTCGCCCTCGCCGTCGCCGTCGAGGTCCAAGTCGGGCCGGACACACTGGATCAGCTCCACCGGCTCGCCGGCGGCGAAGAGGTCCGCGATGTTGTTGCCGGCCGCGTCGTAGCATTCGGCGCCGATGCTGGTGACCGGCGCGCCCTCGGCGAGCGTCGAGAACTTCCAGGTCGACGGGCCGGCCGTCCACTTGAGGGCCTCGAGGTCGGCCTCCGTCGGCGAAGGCTGGTCGGTGTAGGCGTAGTCAAGCGCCCAGTAGCGGACCTGGCCGGCGGAGAGCTCGGCCGGCAGCGCCGCCGTGCAGGCGCGCGTCGCGTCGTAGGCGACGACCTCGGTCGGCTTGGCCGCGGTTCCGTAGCGGACGCGGCAGTAGAGGTTGGTCTCCTCCGAGAGCGCCGCGGGCAGCGTCCACGCGAGCTCGGAGAGGTTGGTGTTGATGACCACGGCGTTCGCCATCGGCCACGAGGGCTCGACGAGCGCGAACTTCGTCCATGCGTACGGCTCGCCGTCCGCCTGCGGCCTGAACTCGGCGAACGCCCCGCCGCGCACGCCGCTCAACGTGAAGGTGACGGTGGTGGCGCCCGCGGGGAGGATCCTCACGACGCGCTCCTCGAAGTTGGTGACCAGCTCGTTCAGCCTGGCGGTCTTGTTGACGATCTGGCACTTGAGCGCCGCGGAGGCGCCCTCGTTGGTGGCCACCACCTCGGGCTCGCAGGCGAAGAGGCCGGGGCCGGTCAGCGTATAGACGAGCGTGCCGTTCGCAGGTGCGCTGCGGAGCGTCCCGTCGTAGTCCTTGAACCAGGTGCCGGTCGAGTTCAGCTTCGCCCCCGTGGAGGCGGGGATCGTCTTCGCGTACGCCGCCGCTGTCTGCGCCACCGTGTCGTTGAGGATCGTCATCGTCGCGGTCTTGGCCGAGAGGGCCGGCAACGTGCCGTCGGTCTTTACCGCCGCAATCGTGAAGACGAACTGCTTGGACGCCGCGTAGCCGTTGCTGTCCTTGAGGTTGACGACCACCTGCTTGTCGTCGGCATCACCGTCGGCCCACTCCAGCGTGGCGGCAAACGGCTCGTAGTCGGTGCCGGAGACTGCGGTGTCCTTGTTCTTCTTGGCGACCGCCGGCGTGGGCGATGCAACTTTGACCGAGACCGGGCCGTCCGCCCCGCCGGTGCGGGAGAACGAGAGCGTCACCGTCTCGCCGGCCTTGCCTCTGACGGCCGGCTTCTTGGCGTTGGAGACCGCCGTCCCGTCGTATTTCGCGAGCGAGACCGTGCCGGGCTTCTTGGCGGACGACTCCTTGATGGTCACCGTCGCCGTGTCGGCCGGGATTATCGACAGGTACTCGCCGGAGGCGAGGTCGTACTCGTCGACGGCATAGAGCCGCACCGTGAATGTCTTGCCCGTCGGCTCCCAGTGGGTCACCGCATCGGGGATCAGCTTGACCTTTATCGCCTTGACCGCCTTGTTGCCGGCCGCCCACGAGATCTCGTTGGTGGCGATCGGGTAGTAGTTGGTGCCCGGAAGCGCCGTCCCCGCCTGCGTCGCGTACCTGACGCGCACCGCACCCTCGGTTCCCGTGCGCTGCACGTAGAGCGTAGCCGCGGCCGCGCCCTCGGACACAGTGTACGACGAGACGGCGGCGGTCCCCTTCGCGTTGGTGAATCGCACCGTGCCGCCGGACGCCCTGCTGTAGGACAGCGTGTACGACGAGTCGGCCCTGCCTTCGGTGCCGTGGACCACGATCGCGTACGTCTTGCCTGCCGGCAGCAGCGCACGGGACACCTCGGTCTCGTTCGTGTAGAGGACGGCGCCGGTCACCGCGTTGGAGATTACGAGCGACGCGTCCCCCGCCCCGCCATCGAACGTGTTGGCCACCGAGAAGTTGTAGTAAACGTTCGCCGCCGCGGTGAACACGAAGTGGTCGGCCGGGTCGGCCGTCCAGAGCGTGCGCCTCAGGCTCGCGGCGGACGCCGCGGGCGTGATGGCGAACGCACCGGCCGGGGTGTCGTCGCCCGTCTCGGGGGAGTACACCTTCTCGGTCGTCTTCTTGCCCTTCTTCGTCACCGTCTTGGTGCCGGTCTGGTACTTGAAGTCGTAGAGGTCGGAGTAGTCGTTCGTCACCACGACCGCGTCCCCTCCTTCGGCCCACTGCGGCACCTCAACCGTGGTGCTGGCCGGCGCCTTGAAGCCGGTCACCGCCGCGGCGTTGACCTTGAGCGCGTCGCTCTTGCCCACCACCAGCGTAGCGCCCGAGGGATACACCGTCTTCTCCGCGTTGAGCGTCCAGCCGCCGGGCACGCCGCGGGAGACGACCTTGACGAGTCCGCGCGGGTTCTCGCCGTTCATGCAGATCGCATGGAGGTTGTACGCCGGGAAGTCGAGCCCCTTGCCGGACGCCACCCAGACGCGCAGGTAGTGCGTCCCGTCCACCGTGGCCTTGAAGGTAAGGTCGTCGTCGAACGCATACTCCCCGTAGGCGGGTGAGATGGTGCCGGTGTAGGCCACGTTGCGCTCCTTGCCGGCGTTGAGGTTGAAGAGCTTCGCGTTCAGCGTCAGCCGCGAAACGTCGTTCGAGTCCGCGAATTCGGCGCGGAGCGAGTAGGTGAAGCCCTTGCGGCACTGGAACGCGAACACGTCGTACAGGTCGGACGCGCCGAAACGGTGGGGGCCGTGGATGGCACCGATCGCCTCGGCGTCTTTCCGCTCCTTCGTGTAGGCCACCGCCATGACGTTGGTCGGCGCCGGATACGGCACAATCTGGTTGGCGGTGGCGTAGACGTCGTCCACCGGGTCGAAGGCGTCAGGAGCCGGGAAGCCCGCCGTGTTGCGCGCCGTGAGGACGACCGCAGCGCCTTCGGGAACGTCCTCGACGTCGAGCAGCGGATCGCAGACGCCGACGTAGTACACCCCGGCCTTGCCTGCGGTCAAGACGACGCGGGTGTCCGCCGACTCCCCGTCGGCCGACTCGTTGACGGCGAGCACGGTCCCGGACGGGTCGTAGGCGACCATCTGGATCGGGCTGACGGCACCGTCGGTCTCGAACACCCAGCGCTCGCCCTTGTTGAGGTATATCCTGCAGAGGTGCTCGTCGATGATTTCGTCGTAGTAGTTGTGGGTGTCGGCGATGCGGCCGGGCACGAACTTGGCGGTGTAGCCGTTCTCCTCCAGCAGGGGGATCGTGGGATGCGCCGAAATGCTCCGCTTGGGCACCATCTCGTACTGCAGCTTGAAGGACTGCGACCCGGTGCCGCTCGCGACTATCTCGTACTTGCCGGACGCCGAAGGAACGAGCACCAGCGCATCGTTGTAGGCGTTGACCAGGCGCGCTGCGTCCGGCGAGTCGTTGGGGTCGCAGTCGTCGTCTATGCCGGAGACGGAAAGCGACAACTGGTTCGCCTTGGTGCCGCCGGTCGTGCGGATGCGGTACTTGCGTCCGGCCTTGAGCGAGGCGCGGAAATAGTAGTCCCCGTCGATGAGCTTGCTGGAAAAGGTCTTCCTGGACGTCGAGAACGAAATCGGCTTCGGGCTCTCCTCAGATCCGACGATCGTGAACGTCTTGATGCCGGTCTGGAACCCTAGCGTGGTGGAAGCCCCGATGTCGCCGGTCAGCACCACCTGGTACCTGCCGCTCGCCGGGTCGCCGTCCGGCTCGGTGTCCCAGTCGTCGGCGTAGAGATAGGCCACCTTCGTGGCGCCGCCGTCGATCTCGTCGATGCTGAAGCTTGCACCCGGCTCGTCGTCGCGGTCCTCGTAGTAGTTGTCGTTGGTGTCGACGTCGAGGTCGATGTTGGCCGCGCTGCCGCCGGTGATCCACACCGTGTACGCCGTGCCGCGCTTGAGGGTCATGGTGTAGTACAGCGCGCCGTCGTCGTAGAACTCCTTTTCTTCGGGGTCGTACTCGTTGACCAGCGTCGCCGTCTGAGAGCTTTTGAGCGAGATCGCCTTCTTAAGGCAGCTGCCGCTCTTGGCCGTCTCGCCGAACGAGGCCAGCGCCGCCACCGCGACCACGCATGCAATCATCTTAGCCTTCATGTCCTTTGCTCCTTTCGTCGGATTACCTTGCCGTCTGGGTGCCGATGGAGAACGGGCAGCCCTTCCGCACCGTTATGGTCCGGTCCCTGCCCTTCTCGTCCTGGTACTCGACATTTTCGTTGTACCACGCCGCGCCGCTGATGAACGGATTGAGCTGCGCATCCACGCCGCCGGAACTGCCCTCGGAATAGCCGCAGGCGGTGCATTCGGAGCTGCCCCAGCCGGGCAGCACCACGCCCTTGTACGTCATCTTCTCTCCGCCAAGCATGAACGTGCCGGAGACGATGCCGGTCGCGGGCGCGAAGGAGAGGGTCAGCCCGCGCTTGTTGCTCGCCGCCTTGATGGCGTTGGTCTTCGTCTTCTTCGTGTAGGTGACGGTGACCGTCGGCGCGCCGTTCGTCGGCCAGTTGACGCTGTCGCCCCCATGTTCCAGGTCGTCCTGCACGAAGAACTTGAGCGGGTTGTCCTGGAACGTCGCCTTGCAGCAGCTCGCGAAGTCGTCCGTGGAAACGTAGTACGTCCCGTAGGCGTCGAGCCCTGCCTCGTAGGAGGCTTCCGCCGCCTTTTCGCCGTGGCGCCAGTAGAACAAGGCCTCATTCGCCGGAGCCACGGAGCGCCGGATCGTCTTGTAGTAGCAGCGCCCGCTGCACTTCCCGCTCTCAACCATGTTCGTCGCGGTCGGGTCGTAGGCGCCGGGCGAAAGCTGGAACGCACCCGCCAGGGAGTCGGCGGCGCCCGCGGAGACGACCGGCACCAGCGCGCGGGCCCAGAAGCTGCCGCCGGTGGAGTCCTTTCTGTCGCGCGGCGTCGCCACCGCCGAGCCGGAGAACGCGCGCCCGTCGGGCAGGACGCCTGCATAGGTAAACTTGCCCGCGTTGATTGCAGTGGCCGTGTTCATCTTCAGCGTCGCGTACCCTGAGCCAAAGGCACAGTTTTTCAGAGGATCCTGCGGATCGTAGGCGACCACGTCATGTACGGGCAGGCTCACCGTGTAGTAGCCCTTGAAGTCGGTGGCGGGGCTGCTCTTCGACCACGCCACTCCCGGCATGAGGACGCTGAAGTCGTGGCCCGGCGCCGTCGGATCGGCGAAGTCGACCTCCACCTCGCCGCTCGCAAGCGCACGGACCGTCATCGTCGCAGTCTTGCCGGTCAACACCGCCGTCAGGGTCCCGTCGGCGGCCAGAGAATCCCACGCCGCGCTCGACAGCGAGATGGTGCCCGCGTCCAGGCCGCGGTACTTGGCGCTCAGGCGCCCGCTGCGCGGAACCGTCAGCGTGAACACGCCCGCCAGGCGGTTGGTGGTGGTGTCGAACGCCGGCACGTCCGCGAACGTGCGCGTCTTCGCGACCGAGGGGTTAAGCGGCTGGGAGCCGTCGTCGCCGCCGCCGATCACGACCGGATCCAGCACGACGACCGTCGCCGCGACCGTGAGGCCGGTCTTCATGCCGGTGGACGCGCGGAACACCGCGGTGTAGACGCCGGCCTTGGTCGGCACGCCGGAAAGGACAAGCCGCCTGTTCGCCTTGTCGAACGACCAGCTGACGCCCGGTGGCAGCGCGCCGGAGTACTTCTTGACGGTCGTGGAGTCGGTGGCCTTGTCGTCAAGTTCGACTACGATCTCGGGAATCTCGATGTAGCGCGTCGCCACCTCGTAGGTGGAATCGACGGCGAATCCGGGGACGTCCGCATCAAGCACCTCCACCGTCAGGATGCGGCGGTTGCCGTCCACCGCCGACCCCTTCTTCGGAGTCATCGTCACCTTCACCTTCCCGGTCGAGTCCGGCAGCGTGAGCAGAGTCTCCTCGGCCGCCGACACGCGGTTCGACCAGGTGAATTCAGTTTCGCCGAGCGTTCCCTTGGACGCCGCCAGCGTCACTTCCTGCATGCCGGTCGTGCCGTCCACGCGCGACATCTCGATCTTCAGGCCGGATCCAGCGCGCGCGAACGCCGTCATCGCCTTCGCCATCGACGGCTGCGTGCCGGTGATGGCGATCTTGCCGGGCGCCCGCTTGTCGTTGTCGCGGATCGTCAGGCGGAACTGCCCGATTCCGAGCGAGGCCGCGCCGCCGGCCACCGCGTCGAGGTAGACGGACTGGTCGCCGTCGGCAAACGCGTTCTCGACGATAAACACCATCATGGACTTGGGCTTGGAATCGCCCTCCTCCCACACCTGCGGCACGTCGAAGTCGTCCGGCAGGGAGATCAGGTTGGGGTACTTCGAAGACTTCTCGGCGTTGAACGACAGCTGCGCCGTCGCCGTGCCGGACACGCCGCCCTCGCGGACCAGCTGGAGCGTGTATACGACCGCGGACTCCATCACGGACGCTCCCGCGACCGCGAAACCGACCCTGCCCGGATTCCACTTCTGGATGACCGTCTCCCCCGCGGTGAGCGTCAGGCGGACGTCGCCCGTTTTCCTCGCGAGGTAGATGCCGTCCGCCGCCCCCGGGGCGTTCGTCGGCATCAGCGCGGCAAGATTGAAGGCATTGTCCGTGTCGACGTTCGTGATCCGGTACAGCTGGTTCGAAACCAGCGCCACCGTCACCTCGTTCACCCCGTCCCCGATGACGATGTGGTTGTCGTTCGTCAATTCAGTCGGCTCGACCACGAAATCGGTCGAGAGCGTGTAGCTGCAAAGCGTAGACTCACGATTCGTCACCGAGAAGCGCGGATCGACTGGCTTCGGCTTGCCGCTCACGTATTCCCTGGTCTCATACCCCACCGACACGCAATAGTTGTCGCCCTTGACCTCCGCACCAAGCTCCAGAGGGCCCGTACCCGTCTTCTGGGCGATTGTCTCGCCGCCGGCGGTCACCATAAGCTGTAGCGCCACGCCGTCCTCCCCGGCCAGCGTGAACGACAGACGCTTGTTCTTCGTCTGGGCCGGGTCAAGGCGGTAGACGTCGGCGGAGTCGGAGAAGGAGATGGTCTTGCCGGTCACGTTGGTGCGCGAGCCGATCGACTCCGTCGTCCAGACCGAGTTGTCGTTGGACTCCTCCTCGGGCATGTCGACCTGGAGGAGCAGCTCGTCAAGGCGCTTGATGTGCGCGGCGATGTCCGAGGTGCCTGTCGGCGACTCGACGCCGCCGAAGTACTGGATGCGCCCCGCGACCGTTCCGTCGTTGCGCAGGACGAAGAACGACGGCACCGGCGGACGCGTCTTGTTCGACCAGTTGGGCAGGCGCAGTTTCTGGGCGATCTCGAAGTTCCGGTCCAGGGCATCCGCCGCGGCGTCCTTGTCAATCATCTTGCGGGAAAGGTACGCCGCGCCACTGGATCCCCATGCCGCCTTGTCGGTCAGCAGCGTGGGAGCCACGGCGGTGTCTTCGCCAAAGGGCAGGTCGAGCGTTACCAGCGCTACCTTGTTTTCCTGCGCCCATGTCTTGAACTCATTCTGCATGATCAGGTATTCGTCCGTCTTCTTGCAGTCCGGGCACCACAGGCACCCCGCCAGCATCACCAGCGTGTACGCGCGGTCCTTCTCGGACGCCGCCGCGCCAAGGAGCGGCTTGCCCTTGCCGGAGGTCGAATTGCCGGTACCGGCGTTGTAGGCGTTCACCTTGTTGGTGGCAATGTCGATGTCCATCGTCCACTCGCCCCAGGCGAGCTCGTCCGCCGTCTTCTCGCCGATCCAGAGCGGGTTCGACGGCGAGTTCGCGGGCGCATCGACCATGGTGATGTGGCTCGTCGCCACCGACTTCCCCGCGGCGTCGAGCAGCACGAGCTCAATCTTCTTGCCAGCCTCCCTCAGCGCCGGCACCGCCGGGATGCTGACGGTAACGTTCGTCTCCGCCTCGTCCGCGGCCCAGTACACCGTCGTAGACACCGGCTCCGACGCATTGTCGGGATAAGTCACCTGCACCGTATTGGTGGAAATCGCGGACGCGACGGAATTAGAGCGCATCAGCGAAACGTCCACAAAAGTCGTGACGTCGACCACGGCCTCAAGCCTATCCGTCTCGGTGTCGCCGACGGCGAAGATGCCGCCCGTGTACTTCGGCACCACCGGCACCGGCTCTGCCGGCTTGAAGTTCTTGAGCTTGGCCTTGAAGTAGGCGACCGACTTCTTGCCGCCGGCGGAGCCGTCCTTGTTGCCGTCGACCGTGTCGCCGATCGTCGCG
>CACXRO010000047.1 GCA_902770045.1 uncultured bacterium | reverse complement strand
GCGTGGATGGATGCTGGAAAACGTGGTTTTCATGGCGTTGCGCCGCAAGGCGGGGAAGATTTCCTATCTCGTCAATGGCGACGGAACCGAGGTCGATTTCCATGTTCACGACAAAGTGTCGCACAAGGAGAGCCTGGTCCAGGTTTCATACGCGATGTCCGATGCGGCGACGTTTGACCGTGAGATGAATGCGCTGAAGCTCGCCCGCGACGAGACGGGAATACGCGACTGCACGATTGTGACGTGGGACGACGAAGGCGAGTCCGACGGCATTCGCATCGTGCCGGCATGGAAGTGGCTGCTTGCATGACTGGCGGTGGACACTTTGCAAATAGGGATGCATATGGAATACAGTTGGAAATACAAGACGCCCGAGGGGTTCGACGATCTCGTGATGTGCGGGGACGACGAAGCGCTGACGGGCCTTTGGTTTGAGGGTTCGCGCGATGACTGGCGTAACACGCGTGAGTGCGAAAGGCGCGAGACGCCGGTGTTCCGAGATACGCGTCGTTGGCTTGACGAGTACTTCGCGGGACATGATCCCGGCTTTACGCCCAACTATCGCATTGAAGGATTGACGCCTTGACGCCGTTTCGTCAGGCGGTTATCGACGAGATGCTGCGAATCCCGTACGGTGCCACGGTCTCATACGGCGATATCGCGAAGGCGATTGAGAAAAAGCGCGGGGGCAGGGCTTCGGCACAGGCTGTCGGCGGCGCGGTTGGGTGGAATCCGATCTGCATCATCATTCCGTGCCACCGCGTCATCGGCGCGGACGGCAGCCTCACCGGCTACGGCGGCGGGTTGGGAAACAAGGTTTCGCTTCTTGCGCATGAAGGCACAGATTTCTTTGACATGAGGCTTGTCGCGCCGAAGGACGCGAAGTCCGAGCCGGACGAAAGGCTTGTGCGGCTCTGCGTCCAGATTGTCGGCAAGGCGTCAGCGCCGCTCGGCTACGGCCGGCCCAAGTGCTACAGGGACGGCGGCACCTCGACAATCAGCCTCGACGCGCTTGTGCAGTGGGGGATGGACGCGCCCTACATCTTCGGCGACATTGACGACGAGGATGCCAAGTTCCTGCTTGAAAGCTTCATCGACTTCCGCTCTCTTTATCACTTCGACCTCGCCTTGCAGCTGGCGCGTCTGTTGGCGGAGAGAGGAACGCTTGTGCGTGCTCGCATGGGACGCATCATCGCTAAGACGGATTGGAGTTCCTATGGAAGCAACGGACTCCTTCTCTCCTATCTTGGATCGGTGAAGGGCGCGGACGCGCAGATCCGCCGACTTCTTGACATCGTGCCCGAAGACGGCCGAGACGGGCTCTTTGTCGCATGTTGGAAGTCGCAGAGCGCCAGAGTGCAGAAGAAGCTGCTGGAGAAGTTCGAACGTTGGATTGAAGACGATCCTGACTTCGGAAGCGGCACAGGCGAGGCCGTATGGCTCGGCGCGTTTCTCGCTAAGTGGATGAGAGAAGGGGAATTCCCATACGACCGGCTCGAGTCGTTGGTGCGGTGGCACCTCGCCCGGCAGGCGCCGAAATTGTTGGATGAGTTTCACGGAGGGGTTGTACAGTGAAAGACACCGATGACAAGATGAAGATACTATTCCTGTGCCACGGGAACATCTGCCGGTCGCCGATGGCTGAGTTCGTGATGAAGGAACTCGTCAGAAGGGCGGGCAGGGGCGACATCGTGGTCGAGTCCGCCGCGTTGCACACAGACGAGATCGGGAGCGACATCCACTATGGCACGCGCCGCAGACATCCAAGGCGAGCCCAAGAAGCTCCATGACTTCAACGTCTTTGCGATTACCCAAACAAGGACGCCATGTTGGCTCCGCGCAAGATGAGGTTGGGGAGGATGTGTTTAACCTTGGATTTCGTTGTGGTTGGCGGTTGAATTACCTTGTCTTTTGTCCGGTTAAACATATAAACACCCTTGTTTTCTGCCTTAAAAATATGATATAATATGTACCGATGAAACGAAAGGAAGGCTGTAATGGAGAGAAAACTTGAAGAAAGCCTGAAGAATTGGAAGGAACGTGCGACCCGCCATCCTTTAATCTTGAGGGGCGCGAGGCAGGTTGGAAAAACCTATTTGGTGAGGGAGTTTGCCCGCAAGTGCTTCAAGCATTTCATCGAGGTCAACTTTGAGGAGGATGCGTCATTTGTCAAGTTTTTCGAGTCTAAAAACCCGAACGTCATTTGCGAACTTTTGAATTCTCGGTTTTCCGTGCCCGTAAAGGATGGTGAGACGCTTCTTTTCCTTGATGAATTGCAGGCGGCGGAGCCTTATGTGTTCGAATCGCTTAGATATTTCTACGAGAAACGTCCTGGGCTTCATGTGATTGCGGCAGGATCGCTTTTGGAGTTCATGCTCTCTACCGCGGCGCAAAATCCCGACAAGGCGTTCCCGATGCCGGTAGGCCGGATTGAATACATGTATCTCGCTCCGCTTGACTTCGATGAATTTCTCTTGGCGGCGGGCAAGACGGGACTTGTCAACTTCATTGGCAGGTATTCCGTTGGCGACGACATGCCGGAGGCGCTGCACAAGGAATTGTCGCTGTGGCTTAGGCGCTATCTTGTGGTGGGTGGGATGCCGGCGGCCGTAAAAGCCTATATCGAAAGCGGCCTCGACGATGCGCAGCGCGAGCAGGATGCGATATTGTCGACCTATCACGACGACTTCCCGAAGTACGGCAGGCGGGCCAATGCGGAACTTTTGCAGAAAGTCTTTTTGTCTGTGCCGAGCCAGTTGGGGCGCAAGCTCATCTATTCGCATATCGATCCCGGAGTAAAGTCGAACGAGCTTTCCAAGGCGTTTTCGCGCTTGGAGCTTGCCCGCATCGTCGCCAAGGTTTGCCACACTTCGGCGAACGGAATCCCAATCGGCGCTCAGGCGAGCGCAAGAGAGTTCAAACCGCTGTTTTTGGACGTTGGTCTTGCATGCCATGCGGTCGGGCTGCGGCTGGACGATTTCATGGATGACGAGAGCTTGATGCTTGCCAACAAAGGCGAGATTTGCGAGCAGTTCGTCGGGCAGCATCTACTTTATTCCGGCAGGGAATACGAAGCACCAGCGGCGTATTGCTGGATGCGCGAGGCGAGAAATTCTTCAGCTGAGGTCGATTACGTCATCCAGATGGGGGGCGACATCATACCGGTTGAGGTAAAGAGTGGCGCGACCGGTAGCCTCAAGTCGTTGAACTTCTTCCTGAACGAGAAGAAACGTGATTTTGCCGTCCGCTTCAATACGGACGAGCCTTCGCTGCTTCCAAATGCCGAGGCCGCCGACAGCCTTGGCCGCAAAAGTAGATATTCTCTCTTGTCGCTTCCTATGTATATGGTCTGTCAGTTGAAGCGCCTTGTGCGGGAGGCGAAAGGGAAATGTTGCCAACCACCTTCGCCAAGGCTACGGCGGTCAAGATGTGGAAGTGTTGCCAATGACAATTCCAATTACCAATGAAAGGAGCGGGGGCATGAAGAAGAAAATCATATTAGTCTTACTTGCGGTGATGGCTGGCATGGTCGCAACAGTTGTTGGTGTGCATGTGGAATGGATAGATTATGTCGTCTGCGACGGCGTGTTGCATATTGAAACGAACCAGTATTGGGGGATTAAGAAGTCGTCTTGGCAATGCCCGATAAAAGACATAACAAATGTGCGCCCTGTGGGCAGATTAACAGGTGGAAAAGGGACGTTGACTCTTCTTGTCGGCGATTCTCCTTATGGGGAGATAGAGCTCGGCAAGTATCGCATAACCAAGGAATTGGAGAAATGTTTTTCGCCTGGATATCAGGGTGAGCGGGTTGAAGTCTCGGAGTTCCCTCATCGGACCATACTTCCTCTTCTGCTTTTTGGCATAGCTGTTATTGCCTACAGGGAGCTACGGGGTATTATGAGAAAGGAGACGCGAGATGAAGCTAAACTATGAGTTTGGTTTTCTGGCGAAGGATTGTCCACTGGTGTCGCGGGAACTTGTCAGGCCGTGGCGACTTGCCGCGCTTGCAGTCGGCATCGGCATCCTCATCGCCGGGTCGCACCTGACGCCGTCTGCTGACTGGGACTATCCGATCTGCTTCATTATGGGGCTTTGGGCGTATGTCTTTGCACCGTGGACGGTGAGGGCGCTAGTCTATCTCGACTGGAAGCGGCTTCCGCTGGCGTGGCTTTTCGCGTGGGCGGGGATCGACGGCGTCTATTCGCTCTACTGGTGGCTTCGCGGCTTCGACGCATTGCAGGCGTTTCGCGGCCCGAACATCGTCTACAGCACACCGCTCTACTTCCTCTTCGGCCTCGCGATGAACCTGTGCCTTGTGCGCTACGACGCACCGCAGGGCATTCGCGGAGACTTGGTTGACTCAGTGCGCAAACATTGGTCGTTTGTCACGCGCTACACGCTTCGGCTTATCTTTAGCGCATTCCTGGCGGTGCTGTTCACCATGCTGTTCTTCGTCGCCACAGGACAATACCGCATCGCATTCTCCGGCGGGAGAATCACCGTAGAGCAGAAACAATCAACCGACAACTCAACCACCGAAAGGAGCAACCCATGAAACCCTTTGCACGAATGATCCTCGTCTCATCCCTCGCCCTCGCGGCGGGGTGTGCGAGCACTTTGAAGGTTGACAATGCGCCTGTGGCGGCGCTTGACCTGAGCCGCTATCTCGGCGAGTGGTACGAGATCGCCCGGTTCGACCATAGTTTCGAGCGCGACGTCGAACAAGCAAAGGCGAACTATTCGCTGAAAGACGACGGAACGATCGAGGTCGTCAATTCGGGGATCAAGAACGGCAAGCCGAAGACTGCGGTCGGGAAGGGCAAGACGACAGACACGCCCGGACTCCTGCGCGTCTCGTTCTTCGGTCCGTTCTACGCCGACTACCGCGTGATGCTGATCGACAAGGACTATACATACGCACTCGTCGGCAGCGGCGGCGCGGGCTACCTATGGCTGCTCTCCCGCACTCCAGACCTGTCTGAAACCGCGAAGTCCGAACTTCTTGCCGAGGCGCAACGGCGCGGCTACGATACGGGCAAGCTCATCTGGGTGCGGCAGGGCAAAGATGAGACGACCGGATTTGGGGTGAAATAATGGCGGCTTAATGTTGCCAATGTGGAAGTGTTGCCAAGGCCAATAAGAATGTCCAATGGTTTCTGCCGCAAAGAACGCAAAGGACGCAAAGAGAGGAAACCGGCGATGAGTGAGATGGATATGACGCGCAAGGAATGGGAGCGCTGGGAACGTGCGGAATCTTCATTTCGTGCGCATCCGCGCCTGTACCGATTTCGCCTTGGACTGCTATTTCTCGAAGGCGTCGTCGTGGGGATTCTTCTCCTCGCCGTTGTTGCGCTGCTTGTGACGGTCTGCATTATTAATCCTGGCAAGAGCATCCGGCTGATCGTGTTTCTTGTGCTCAATCTGTCCTACACCGCAAAAGAGTATATTACCATCCTGTCGCAGAGGCCTTGGTCGAACCTTCCCGAACTGCGCAGCGAGGACTGGCCAGACCTCTTTGACCTGGTGCAGAAGACGGCTGCGGCCGCAGGAGCTCCACGGATTCACCGCATCTATCTCGATCCTAGAGATTTCAACGCCTCCGTTTCCGTGGCCTTCCCCCTCGTTCCGTGCCTCAGACGAAATATTCTGATTCTCGGCTATCCGCTTCTCGCTGCATTTGGCGAACGCGGGTTGAGAGGCACGTTGGCGCACGAGCTGGGACACGTTGCGCACCATGACACCATCAACGGCGGCGCGTTGCTGTATGTTCGCGCATTCTGGCTCTCAGTGCAACTGGGCGTATTCACTCTCGTGCTGAATCCGTGGCGCCGTTCATATCTGCGCCGTATCGGTCTGCTGATGTCGCCCATAGAACGGGAAAGGGAGCTTGCCGCAGATCGCTCGATTGCCGACATATACGGAATCGAAACGCTACGCGAAACGCTTGTCACACTTCAGCTGCGTGCCCCAGAAGCAGAACTGTCGGATGTGCTGAAGTCCATTATACAGAGTGGATCGGCCGATTCCGTCTCTCCTGCCGCGGCAATTCGCGCCGCCATGCGCCGCAATGTCCCGACGGAAACGGCGCGCCGTCGTTTGGAGAGGAGCCTGAGGTCCATTGTTCCGCCGATGGAGGAGCATCCGCCGCTTGCGGTCAGGGCCGGAACTTCTGACGTTGCCGAAATGCTTGCGTTTGCTTCCGCCCCGCAGGATGCCATAGAAAAGGTGTTCGGCTCTGCCGACGCGCTTGATGCCACGGTTGACGAGGCGTTGCGTCCGTTTCTCGCGCAAGCGGCCGAAGAGTTTCGCGAAAACAGCGCGAATCTCGAAAGCAAACTCGCATCGATGCCCGCGGCCGAAGATTCGCCGGATCAGATTCTGGAGCGGGTTGGAATTCTGAACGCCCTGGATCGCAAGGACGAAGCGCGAGAGGTGCTGCGCGCCGGGCGCACCTCTCATCCCGACAGCCTGGCGCTTGAGGCGGCGGAACTTTGCGAGCGTCTTTCCAATGCTGCGTCCGCCGAGGAGGGGGCCCCGGTCGCTGATAGGCTGGAGCGGATAGTCGAGACTGAGCCCATCATGCGCATGTGGGCTGAAGGTCCTCTTGTCGCCCACTATCTGGAGATAGGGGCGGTTGAAAGGATAAAGAATCTGCTGGACCTGCTACGGCATGGCAAGAAGTCTCTTGTCCGCAGGCTTGATGCGAAGTTGCGTCCGACAGAAAGTCTATGCCGTCAGGCGTATTTACGAAGGCACAGGAATTCATACGAGCTTTCTTGTGATTCGCTGGCGAACACTTGCAAACCCCGGACCGTTGCTGGCTGCATTCAACGACGCATTTGAGGATTATTCCGTCGTTTCCGGCACAAGTTCACTCTTCAAGCGTTTTGTTGAGCTAGGTGTCAGTCCGATACCTGTTCCGCGAAAGGCCATGAAGGGGGGGGCAACGAAAATTGAGAAAGTGGTGGCATGAATAAACGGAGATTGACGAGTCGTCGGATTGTTCGCAGTCGACAAACGAAGACGTGTCCGTTTCGGTTGAGATATGAGACGTAAAACAGATTCCCCAAGAGGTTTGGCCGCAAAGAACGCAAAGGACGCAAAGAAATGGAGCAGAGGGAGTTCAAGTGTCGGATGTGCGGGGCGTGTTGCCGCATAAAGGACGGGATCGTGCGCGTTTCGGACGCGGAGATTGCGCGCATCGCGGCGTTTCTTGGAATGGACGAAACGGAATTCATTGAGCGTGAGACCGAAGTCGCGCCAGACCGCAAGAGCCTGATTCTCAAGAGCCGTCCAGACGGCTCGTGCGCCTATCTGACTGAGGGCAACCTCTGCCGCATCAATCCCGTAAAGCCCGAGAAGTGCCGAACCTTTCCTTTCGAATGGTCAAACCCAGATTCGGCGGAGGTATGTCCAGCATTGGCGAAGGCAAAGACGAGAAGGGAAATATCGAAATGAAAGTGCGGATTAGCGGGATGCGGAAAAGCAATACTGCTTTTGCCACGGTGCGTCGAAAGGAGTACCGTTGCCCGGATTGCGGCGCTGAAATTGCGCTCAAGGACATCGATGTCCGCACGGATATGATGCTATGCCGGTCGTGTGGCAAACGCCATTCGCTCAAGCGGCAGGTCCAGCGCGATGCGGCGCAAAAAGAACCTGGAGAACCGCCGCGCGGTGTCATTGTCCAGGCTGGTGTCGTAACGTCAGACGGTCTATGGGAAGACCGCATTGTCTATCTGCATCGCAGTTTGCCGCTCTTGACCTTCCTGCTGTGCTTTGCGGGCATGTTTGGCTACGGAGCCTATGAGAATGCCAGGGGTGGCGATTGGGGACGTGCCATACTGGCTGCAATTCCGACTGTGCTTGCGACGGCTGGACTTATGTGTGAAGCGTTTGGACGGACGGTTCTAAGGCTTTCTGCGCAGGGCGGTGAGTACGAGTCTGGATTGGGGCCATTTGCACGTCGTGCCTCGTTCCGGCTTTCATCTGAAACGAGTGCATTTGTAGAAGAGCGCACACGCACGGAACTTGTCGGACATGGTGAGACGGTGCGTGAGATCGTCGTCGAGAACGCCCATGGGTCTGTTGTCAGGTTCGGGCCTTTTCTTATGCAGCACGTGCAGGACTATTTCTGCGCTTGCATCGCGAGGCGTGCGGCAGGATATCCGCTCCAAAGCCGCGCCGGTGCGCGACGTCTGTGCCTTGCGCATCCACTGGCCTTTGCGGTCTGTATGCTGGCCCTTATGGCCAGCGTCGCTTTTGCGTTCTCGTCGCATGAACGCATCCGTGTCGCGGACGGGAAGCTCATCATTGAGCAGTCGCAGTGGTGGGGTCGTCATGTTGAGCGCACGGAAATACCCGCCAGCGACATCACCTATGTGGATTTCAAGGGGATCAAGACGCACGACCTGCTAATCCTCGGCGCGAATG
This sequence comes from uncultured bacterium, assembly GCA_902770045.1. Taxonomy (GTDB): domain Bacteria; phylum Verrucomicrobiota; class Kiritimatiellia; order RFP12; family UBA1067; genus UBA1067. The sequence goes on along the minus strand of CACXRO010000047.1, from coordinate 16,723 downwards.
GGCGTGTCCTCAAGCGGCTGACTGGATATGGGCGCGGGGTGAGCGGCTATCAGATTGGACTGATGGAATCGCTCAAGTGTCATCCAGGCATGCCTTTTGATGCAAGCCGTTTCCCAAACAAGTTTTTTGCCTTTGTGGGGTTCTTGCTTCTGATTCCGCTTTCGTTCACCGTGTGGAGATGGTCAATCAAGGACTGATAACCTAAAACGACATTTCACGCGTCTGATAGCGAATCGGGGTGGAAGGAAATAGACCAGTTTGATGCGAGGAGGGGGTTGACGTGGAGGTGCTATTTTTGGTAGAATATGCGCAGTCAATCAAGTAGGAGTTGATTATCTGTGGATGTTCTGCAAAGAGAAAGGTTGCTGAAGTTTGGCGCTGTACCGTTCACCACCGATGTTATCGCGGGTGAATTGGGTGACTATTCGGCTGTACTTGCCAAAATCGCCGCTCTGGTGGATGAAGGCAGTCTTGTCCGTATAAAGCGTGGCCTTTATTGCCTTTCGCCAAGAATCAGCGGTCGTGATCTTGATTTGCGTGTTATAGCAAATGCATTGTACAGTCCGTCGTACGTGTCGTTTGAGACGGCACTTTCGATGTATGGACTCATCCCCGAACGCGTGGACGAGACGATGTCGGCTTGTGCAAAGCGTGCGAAGCGGTATGCAACGCCGCTCGGGGCTTTCTCGTATCGTACGGTACCCGGGAACTGGTTTCCGATAGGGATTAGAACTCTGAATACTGGAGAAGGGGGTTTCCTCATTGCATCGCCGGAAAAGGCGCTTGGCGATTTGCTTATTGCAAGATGCAATCTGCGAATCTCGTCTCCCGATTCGCTCAGGTCGTTTCTGGAGGACGACATACGCTTTGATTTTGACGCGTTCGGAAGTCCGGACAAGGCGGTTTTGAAAGAAATGGCGGAGTGCGGACATAAGCCGCTTTTGATGAAGGCATTGGAAAGGATGTTCACATGACACTCTACGATTCGATGGTAGAAAGTTACGCACCGCAGACTGCTGCAGAGCGGTTTGCCGTTCAGCAGGAGGTTATGCAGCTCATTGCGTTGTCGGGACTAGCAAGGGGGGGCTTCTTCGAGAAGGCGGCATTCTACGGCGGAACATGCCTGCATCTGTTCTATGGGATGGAGCGGTTCTCCGAGGACATGGACTTTTCCCTTCTCGCGCCAGACCCCTCGTTTGATTTCGAGTCGTACTTTCCTGCGATAAGGGAGGAGTTCGCTCTATCGGCTTCACGACGCAAAAGCAGATCAAGGTCAAGATCGAGGTTGACATTGAACCGCCGCCGGGCTTTTCAACAGAACAAAAGCTGTTGGTCAAGCCGGTGTCGCGTTGGATTCGTACCTATTCGATAGGCGATCTGTTTGCCGGAAAGGTCAGCGCTGCTCTTTTCCGTGCCTGGCGCACGCGAACCAAGGGACGCGACTGGTACGATCTTGAGTGGTATGTGAGGAATGGCTATGCATGCCATTTGGGGCACCTTGTGGAGCGGTGCAAGGAGTCCGCCCCCGAAATTGACCTTTCTTCGCGCGAAGCGCTCGTCGCCGCGTTTAGGAAGCGCATTGCTACAATAGACTTCAAGGCAGCGAGCGAAGATGTCCGACCGTTTTTGAAGGATGCTTCCTGCCTCGACATCTGGAGTCAAGAGTATTTCAATTCGCTTGTCGATATGATCAAGGTGGAGTTGTAGGTCTTTAGACAGGATTAACAGGATTGACAGGATTAAGAATGAGGATGAGTGGGAAGTTCGAGTTCGAGACAAGTTCGAGTCGCGAGTTCGAGAGAGAAATTGTAGTTACGTCGCGCTCTTTCTCCGAGACTGCACGAATCTGATCGTGGTCGCGATGCCGCGCCGCGATTTATGGTATAATACCGTCACCATGAAAAAGCCATCGTTCAAGTCGGCCAGCTTCGGAACCACGAAGTATGGGGAAAAGGCGAAGATATACACCCTGCGCGGAGCGGGCGGAGTGGTGATGGAGGTCTCCGACTACGGCGGCAAGATCGTCCGCCTCTTCACGCCCGACCGCCGCGGCAGGCTTGAGGACGTGGTCGTCGGCTTCGACTCGCCGGCCGGCTGGGACGGCGGCGATCCGTACTGGGGCTGCATCATCGGCCGCTACGGCAACCGCATCGCCAACGGCGTCTTCAAGCTGAACGGCAAGCGGATAAAGCTGCCCGCGCTCAACAACACCCCGGGCGGCATCGGCTGCAACCTTCATGGCGGTGCGCGTGGGTGGGATGCGTACGTCTGGGACGCGAAGCCGTTCGTGGACGGATCCAATGTCGGCATCGTCTTCACCCACGTCTCGCCCGACGGCGACGAGGGATTCCCGGGGCGGGTCGAGGCGAAGGTCACGTACACGCTCGCCAAGGACAACGTCTGGCGCGTCGACTACGAGGCGACGACCGACAAGACGACGCCGATCAACATGACCCAGCACGTCTACTTCAACTTCAAGGGCGAGGCCGGCGGCACCATCGAGGACCACGACCTCGAGATCGCCGCGAAGGCGTACCTGCCCACTGACGCGGGGCAGATACCCACCGGCAAGGTCAAGGCCGTCGCCTCGACGCCGTTCGACTTCCGCCGCGCGCGGCGCATCGGCGAGCGGATCAACGCGCCCGACCGCGACCTCGAGATCGGCAAGGGCTACGACCACTGCTGGGTGCTCGACAGGGGCGAGATGGCGACCGGCCGCAAGCCGCGCTCGCTCATCCGCGCCGGCCGCCTCTCCTGCCCGCTCAACGGCCGCTTCGTCGAGGTCTGGACCTCCGAGCCCTGCCTGCAGGTCTACACCGCCAACTGGGCGAGCTACGACCAGAAGGCGAAGGGCGGCGAGCACCTCTCGTTCCGCTGCGGCTGCGCGCTCGAGACCCAGCACGCGCCGGACTCGCCCAACCGTCCGAAGTGGCCGACGACGTTCGTCCGCCCCGGCGAGACCTACCGCTCGACGACGGAGTTCCGCTTTGGCGCCGTCTAAGAAGACCAGCTTCACCTACGAGCTCGACAACGACCAGCAGGAGCTGCTGCTGGGCGTGATGCTGAACGGCAACTACCGCAAGCGCGAGGTCCCGTATTCGCTCTGGTCGATCGAGGGGGACCACTTCAACGCCACCCTCTACGAGAAGGAAAAGCACGGCAAGCGCAAACTTTGCGTCCAGGGCTCGAAGGCAGAGGACTTCGTCCTCTACACCCTCGAGCCGCGCGTCCTCGGCGGCGCGTCGCTCGGCTACGAGACGGTGCTCAATCCGGACCTCGTCGCTCCGCACGCGGGCGGCGACGAGTCCGGCAAGGGCGACTACTTCGGCCCGCTCGTCGTCTGCTGCGCCTACACCGACGAGAAGCTCTCGGCCCAGATGCAGGAGCTGGGGGTGAAGGACTGCAAGCAGATGTCCGACAAGGCGGTGCTCTCTGCCGGCTCGGCGCTGCGGCGGCTCCTCGGCGACGGCGGCTACGCGGTGGTGAAGCTCGGCCCCGCCGCCTACAACCGCCTCTACGCGAAGATGCGCAACATCAACCGCATGCTCGCCTGGGCGCACGCCACCGCGGTGGAGGAGCTGCTCGAGAAGCGCCCCGCCTGCCCGCGCGTCGTGATCGACCAGTTCGCGCCGACCGAGGCGACGATCGCGCGCGCGCTCAAGCCGCGCGGCCGCGCGGCGAAGGTGGAGCAGCGCCACAAGGCCGAGGACGACATCGCGGTCGCCGCGGCGTCGGTGATTGCGCGCGAGATCTTCCTCAGGGACATCATGAAGATGGGCGAGGAGCTCTTCGGCTCGCCGGCGGAGGGGCGCGAGAACGTGCCCGCCGGCTCCTCAGACCCGCGCGTCGCCGCGCTGGCGGAGCGGATGGTGGCGAAGGAGGGGCCGGTCTGGCTGATGAACCACTGCAAGGCGCACTTCCGCACCACCGACAAGGTGCTCGCCGCCTGCGGCAGGTCGCGCGCCGACCTGCCGCCCGAAAATATGGTATAATTCACCAGTGTTAGTGTCTACTCTACAAGGAGCAGCAGCCATGAAGAGAATATTTTCGTTAATCGCGCTGACGGCGGCGATGTGTGTGGCTATCGTCGCGGACGCCGCGGCGCTGTCAGAAAACGATGCCGGCATCGCCGCAAGCCGCTGGGCGCGCAGGTCCCGCCTCGGGGTGAGGCTCTCCGAGAAGCGCACGGAGGTGAGCCGCTACACGACGGTCGAAGGATACGTCTTCTACGGCGTCCGGCTCATGTCGGGCACCGTGTTCGTGGCCGACGCCGGCGGCAGCGCCAAGGTGCTTGCGTTCTCCCGCCAGCAGATTGGACGCCTCTCCGAGGAGAGCCCGCTCTACGCGCTCATCTCGAGCGACCTCGCCGCGCGCGCCGAGTCGTTCGCCGAAGCCGCCAAGGGCACGCTCGAGAACGATTCCGACGTCGACGACCTGCGCGTCTCGCCGCTCCTCTCCACCAAGTGGGGCCAGACCAACGCCTACGCGTCCGAGAATCCGGCGGACGTCCTGCGCTGCTACAACTACTACACCCCGACGCTGGAGCTGAAGTTCCAGACGCCCGAAGGCGAAGAGCTCTTCCCCGACGAGACGTACGAGTCGCCCTGCGGCTGCGTGGCGACGGCCATGGCCCAGACGTTCCGCTACTGGCGCGCGCCCGACGTGCGCCCGGCGTTCTTCGGCACCATCACCCACCCCACGACGCCGTTCACCCTCATCGGCAAGTACAACCCCGTCTCCCGGCAGGTCGCGTTCGAGAACATGAAGGACTGGACAGACGTCCAGGAGTCGGTCTCCCGCGACCCGGCCATCTACCTCTGGGACCTGATGACGGAGCGCCCGCTCGACTGCCACAAGGACTCCGACGGAACGATCGTCTGGGAGGGCGACGCGGTCGGCGACCTTAACTGCGAGGCGATCGGCGGGCTCTGCTACGACTGCGGCGTCGCCGCCGGCCTCCACTACGACTACGAGTCGACCGGCCTTTCCATCGACGCGATGACCAACATCACCTACGCCATCACCAACGTCTTCGGCTATGCATCGGCGGTCCTCCGCGACAGCGCCTCCACCCTCACCTACGACCCGGCCGAGCGCGCCCGCGCCATCCTCGCCAACCTCGACGCGCGGCGCCCGGCGATCCTGCTCGTGTCCGGCAGCCTCGGCGGCCACGCGATCGTCGCCGACGGCTACGGCTTCGCCACCGACGACAAGGGCATATTGAAGACGTACGTGCACCTGAACATGGGCTGGACCGGCCAGTGCGACATCTGGTACAACCTGCCGGACATCAACGTCTCCGAAAACCCCGAGAGGTTCTCCGGCTTCAGGTACATCAACGGCGTCGTCTACAACATCACGCCCGACCCCTCCCAGGTCGGCGAGGTCGTCTCCGGCCGCGTGACCGGCCCCGACGGCACTCCGGTCGCGAACCTCGAGGTCGAGGCGTTCGACGCGACCGGCCAGCGGGTGGCGACCGCCACCACCGGCGCGAACGGCATCTACTACTTCTTCCTGCCGCCGGCGGCGGCAGGCTACGACATCTTCACCGTCAGCGGCGAGCTGGTGGGCGACGTCGCCACCGGTCCGGTCAACGAGTCCTGCGACGACGCGGTCGGCAACAGCTGGGGCAACGACATGGCGTTGGGGCTTCCGGTAGTGCGCGTCGGCGCGCGCGGACTGAGGGACTTCCGCCACGCGGTCGAGTTCGCCCAGCGCATCGGCGCGCCGCTGGTCGAGGTGCTGCGCCCCTGCGCGCTGGTGGGCGACCTCGAGATCTCCTCCAACCTGACGATCGTCGCCACCAACCCCGCGCCGCGCCAGTCCCTGGTCGTCTGCTATGGCGGTGACGTCACGCTCGGCATCGCGGCCGGCGCGCGCCTTGCGCTCTCCAACGTCGTCTTCTCTGCGGGCACGGCCAACGGCAGCGTATCCGTGGACGTCGCCGCCGGCGGCGTGCTGGCCGTCTCGGGCTTCGTCCTGGTCGACGGCGTCGCCACCGCCGACGCGAACGGCTTCGAGGTGGCGGGCCCGCTCGAGAACGGCATTGTGCTCAGGTGCTCCGCCGCGACGGGCGAGGGCGACGTGTTCGGAGTCGCCACGGGGAACGGGGCGGACTACGCCGCCTACGTCTTCAACGGCTACGACCTGGAGCTCGCCGGCGCGGCGGACGGCTCCGACCTCAAGTGGGCCTCCGGCGTCCCGGTGCCGGTCTCCGCCGCCTTCGCGGTCTTCTCCGACGGCTCTGGGGACCTGGGCTTCCGTTCGTTCGACCAGCTGGTGGCCAATGTGCCGTCCGGCTCCGGCGAGATGCATCTCCGGCGCCAGTGCTCGCTCACCCGCCCCGCGGTCTTCTCCGACGACCGCCTGCTCGTCTCCGACTTCGACGACGGACTGGTCGTCGACGGCGGCGGGTTCACCGTCGACGGCGGCGCGACGCTTACCGTCTCCAACCTCGTCATCGGCGGCTCCGCCGACAATCCGCTCTTCAGGCTCGGCGCCGGCAAGGACTCGAAGGGACATCTCGTCCTCGCCCGCGGCGCCACCATCAAGGAATACGCCAACACCGTCCGGGGCAAGGAGCCCCACGGCGGCGCGGTCGCGGTGCATTACGGGTCGGCGCGGCTCCTCGCCGGCGCGTCCATCAACGGATGCTCGGCCGAATACGCAGGGCTCCGCGGCGGCGGCATCTTCCTGAAGGGCTACTACTCCGAGCTCGAGCTTGGCGGCGGAACCGTCCAGAGCTGCTATGCCCGCGGTTTCGGCGGCGGTGTCTACGTGGGCGAGAACGCGACGGTCCGGGTCACGGGACCGTCCAAGCTGCTCTCCAACGTGTACCGCACCGTCGACGGCGACAAGTCCAGCAACATCTACTTCCAGCGTCTCGACCCCGAGCGATTCGTGCTCGGAGGCGACGCCGAGGGCGGCGATTTCTCCCTCGCCCTCGCAGACGGCAAGCCGGAGATCGGCGCCGCGTTCATGACCGTCGCCGACACTGTCGACGCCGAGACAGCCTCCAACTCGGCGAGCGCGTTCTACATCTACGAACCGGCCGCTTCCGGTCCGGACCGCGTCGGCGCGGTCTCGGACGACGCCAAGACGCTCGTCTGGCAGCAGCCCTCGGCGTCCGGGCAGTGCGATCCGGCCAGCGCCGTGTACATCGTAGTCTATGACAGCGGGGAGACCAACTACTACCGTTCCATCTACAACGTCTTTTCATACCTCAAAGGCGACGCCACCATTTTTGTGGCCACCAACAGGCCGTCCTCGAACGGGCGGTGCTACGACCACGAGTACTACTATGACATTGAGATTGTCTACAACCTGAAGATCTGCACAGTCGAAGGGGCTGCCGCGCCTGCCGTCATCACCCGGTGGAACAACAGCTTCGCCCCCCCGGCCTGCATCTTCGTGCGCCCCGGCGCGTCGCTGACGATCTCCAACCTCGTGGTGCAGCAGGGCGTCATCCCGACCGACCCCGGCTACTGCGACTACGCCGCGTTCTCGGTGGACGGCGGCGCGCTGACGGTTGAAGACGGCGCCGAGATCGTCGGCATGTACCAGAAGGAAACCTATTCTTCGGAGGGCAGCCGCGCGGCGGGCGCGGTCGACGTCTACAACGGCGGCGTCTTCCGCATGACCGGCGGCGCCATCCGCAACTGCGAGAACTACCACTGGGGATCGGAGTCGGACTACAGCGTGGGCGCCGGCGTGCTGGTTGACGGCGGAACCGCGTACTTCGAGGGCGGCAGCGTAACCGGCTGCGTCGCCTACCGCTACGCCGGCGTCTACATCGGCAACAAGGGCAAGGCGTATGTCTCCGGCGCGTTCACCGCCGCCAACAGCCGTACTTATTCCCGCGCCGGGTCAGCCGTAGTGGACAGCAACTTCGCGGTGCAGGACCTCTCGACCCTGGTCCTGACCGGGCCGCTCTCCGGCTCCGTCGGCTACAGCGAGGGCCTCCAGGCGGACACCAACATCTTCGGCGAGGTAGGCTGCGAGCTTACGGACGAGGTCATCGCAAGCGCCACCAACTTCCACCACGACGTCACCGGCGCGTTCGGCGCCGTCGCCACCAATTCGGAGGGCAAGGCGGTGCTGGTGTGGTCCTCGGCCTTCCCCGCCGGCGAGGACTCCTTCGAGGATGGCGGCGTGGTCTACTACCGCGTCGCGGTCACGCCGCCACCGCCGCCTCCGCCCGTCTACACCATCCACTACGTCGGCGGCGCCGGATCGACCGGCACGATGGAGGACACCGTCTGCAAGTACGGCAAGGTCTACAACCTCAGGAAGTGCACGCTCTCCAAGAGCGGCTCGCACTTCGTCGGCTGGGCGTGGAACGGCCGTCTCTACGACGACGGCCTCCTCATCTTCAACCTGAGCGACGTCGACGGCGACGAGCTCGACTTCGTCGCCGTGTGGGTGGCGGATTAGCGCTGGGCGCGGACAGATTTCAACGACAAACGAAAGGCAGCTATGGCTAAGGCAGCAGAAGGCAAGACCGGCAACACCGCGCTCGACGCGGTAATGAGCCAGATCCGCAAGGAGTTCGGCGAGATGTCCATCATCCGCCTCGGCGACCAGGAGGTGCAGGACATTCCGGTGATCTCCACCGGGGCGCTCTCGCTGGACATGGCGCTCGGCGTCGGCGGGCTGCCGCGCGGGCGCATCGTCGAGTGCTACGGGCAGGAGTCGTCGGGCAAGACCACCCTCGCCCTGCACGTCGTCGCCAACGCCCAGAAGGCGGGCGGCGTCGCCGCGTTCATCGACGCGGAGCACGCGCTTGACCCTGGCTACGCCAAGAAGATCGGCGTCGACCTCGACAACCTGCTCGTCTCCCAGCCCAACTCCGGCGAGGAGGCGCTCACCATCTGCGAGCAGCTTTGCAAGTCGGGCGCGCTCGACGTGATCGTGGTCGACTCCGTTGCCGCGCTCACCCCGCAGGCAGAGATCGACGGCAACATGGGCGACAGCCACATGGGCCTCCAGGCGCGCCTCATGTCGCAGGCGATGCGCAAGCTCACTGGCGTCCTCGCGACCACCAAGACGCTCTGCATCTTCACCAACCAGGTGCGCGAGAAGATCGGCGTGATGTTCGGCAACCCCGAGACCACCCCCGGCGGCAAGGCGCTCAAGTTCTACGCCTCCTGCCGCCTGCAGGTGCAGCGCATCGGCGCGATCAAGAACACCTCCGGCCAGGTCGTCGGCAACCGCACCCGCGTCAAGGTGGTGAAGAACAAGGTCGCGCCGCCGTTCACCGAGGCGGAGTTCGACATCCTCTACACCTGCGGCATCTCCTGGGAGGGCTCGGTGCTGGACGCCGCGCTCGCCCGCGGCATCGTCGAGAAGCGCGGCAGCTGGCTCTCCTTCGGCGACACCCAGCTCGCCCAGGGCGCGCTCGCCACCATCGACTACCTGCGCGAGCACCCGGATACCACCGCCAAGATCGTCGAGCTCGTGAAGTCGACCCCGGTCAACCCGGCCCTCGCGAAGAAGAAGTAAGGCACACCCGATGCCCAGAGCGACGGCAGTCACCGGTGTCACCTGCGCGCTTCTCGCGGCGGTGATGCCGCCGTCGCTGCGTGCAGAATCCACCAACGTCGTCGCCGTCGCCGCGCTGATTGCGGCCGTCGACGCGGGGCTCTCCGAGACGAACGGCTGGACGCTTTCAGGGCTTGCCAAGTATGCGAAAGGTGCCGACTACGCCTCCAATCCCGCCTGCGTCAAGTTCGACAGCAAAGGCGATTGGCTCGAATCGTACGATTTCGGTGCGCGGATTGTCGGCATCGGATTTGCGTTGCGTTGTTCTGCAACCGACACGGCGTCGCGCTTCCTCTATGTCCGCGATCTCGCTGGCGCAGAAATCGGCGTTGTCACGAACTGTTCGCGGGCCAACAGGTGTGAAAGCCAGTTTCTGTCGTTTGGCCAGGATGCGGACTTCTCTCAGTTTCGCATCGTCCTTGACGGGAAGGGCAACACCGGTGTTTGGGGCATCGGCGAAATGTTCGTCGTTACCGCTGATCCTGTTTTCGCGCCGACAGGTCTCTCCGTCGTGAATACGAACGCGAACAACTTTGTGCTTGCATGGGTCAACGGCGCAAACACCGTTTCCAACCGCGTTGACGTCTACCGCATCGAGCGCGGCGCGGGCGAGACGGTGCTGCTTGAAACCGGATTCGACGACTTCGACGCCATCGGCAAGGGCAACCCGGTGCCGTCGGTAGATAAACTTTCGGAAATCGACCCGGCCCTTTCGGGAGTGAACATCTACGCGCAGACCAACACGAGCGGCATCTGCCAGATCGGAACCGGCAAGGCGCTTGGCTATCTTCGTTACGACGGCATCAGCGACTATTCCAATGTTGTTCTGCGGATCAGGGCGAAGCGCTATCCCGGTGACAATGCTGAGACGATGATTGTCTCGGTTGATTCTTCCGGTGTGACCAACCTGGTGGCGACAATCACGCTCCTGAACGACTACACCGACTACGAAATCGATCTTTCGTCCATTACCAACCAAGGCTCGGCGCTGCTGATCGGCTACTACACGACCAAGTCGAACCGCCGCGTTCTTCTCGACAGCATGTCGATCGTAAGGAAGTCCGCCGACCGGGAGACGCTTGTCGGCACGCGCTCTGCTCCCGCCGCGGCGGGTTCGGCGACCTTCCGTCTGCCGTTTGCCCTCACGCCGAAGGAGGAGTATCGCTTTTCGGTGCGCGCGATAAACGGGGACGGAATCATGTCCGACGCGGCAACGGTTGAGGCGAAGGCACTTCCGAACTCAGGCTCGGTCTATTACATTTTATGATCCGATGAACGTCATCTACGAGGACGAGGCGATACTAGTGGCGGACAAGCCCGCCGGGCAGATCGTGCATCCGGCGCCAGGGCACGAGGGCGGCGCGCTGTCCGACGAGTTCGTCGCGCATTGCCCGTCCGCCGCGGCGGTCGGGTCGAAGGAGCGCCCTGGCGTAGTCCACCGCCTCGACCGCGGCACTTCCGGCGTCGTCGTCCTCGCCAAGACGCAGGACGCGTACCTCGAGCTCCGCCGCCAGTTCGAGTCGCACCGTGACGTCCGCAAGACATATCTCGCCGTCTGCCACGGCGCGCCGCGTCCCGCGAAGGGCGTGGTCGACCAGCCGGTCGGACGCGACCGTCGGCGCGCAACGAGCCGCTACGAGGTGCTGGGCAGGTCGGGGCCGCTCGCGCTTGTCCGTTTCGACATCGAGACCGGCCGCCTCCATCAGGTGCGGCTGCACGCGAAGGCGCTTGGCCATCCGGTCGTCGGCGACCCGGAGCACGGCGACGCCGCAGCCGACCGCCGCCTCCGCGCCCGCCCCTCGCGGATGATGCTCCACGCGGTGGAGCTCTCGTTCCTCCACCCGACGACCCATCGCCGCGTCACCTTCGTCGCCCCGCCGCCCGCCGCCCTCGCCGCCGCGGCGCTAGCATAGCCGCGGGGCCGAACGCGTCAGGCGCGGAGCGACTTGAACTTGAGCCCGAAGCGGGCGAGGTACTTCGAGAGGCGGTCGGTGTGGTTGGCGGACTTCTTCGAGCGCATCGACACGGCGAAGAGCCGCCGCGCCGCGTCCGCCGCCGAGTCCGACGCGCGGCAGACCTCCACGACGCGGGCGAGCTGCACGAGGTCGAAGTCGTCGTAGCGATCGCGGAAGTCCTTGCCCAGCAGCGCGGCGAGGTCGGCGTCGGAGACGGCCGCGCCGCGCGGCCCGGGACTCTGGGCGCGGGACGGCTGTCCCGACTGCCGGCATCTTTCGATCTCCTCGTCGACCAGCGCGGCCGTGATGCGCCCGCCATCGGCGAGCGTCGCCATCCGCGTCACCATCGCGTTGAGTCCGCGGAAGTTGTCCGGCCACGTGTTCGCCGCGTCGAAGGCGAAGCGGAGGAAGCGCTCGCGCGCCTCCTTGTTGAAGGAGATGTGCTTGCCGGTCTTCTTCCCGAACCGCGCGAGCTCGTAGTCGAGGTTCGGCTCGATGTCCTCGCGGCGGTCGGCGAGTCCGGGCAGGCGGAAGCTCCACAGGTCGATGCGCGAGAGGAGGTCGAGGCGGAACTTGCCCTTGGCGACGTCGTCCATTAGGTCGCGGTTCGTGCCGCAGATGAGCTGGAAGTCGCTGCGCTCGTCCGCCGTCGCGCCGATCGGGCGGTAGGTCTTCTCCTCGATGGCCTTGAGGAGCAGCGCCTGCGCTTCGGTCGGGAGCTCGCCGATCTCGTCGAGGAAGATTATGCCGCCGTCGGCCTCCTTGAGGAATCCCGCATGGTCCGCGCCCGCGCCGGAGAACGATCCCTTCTTGTGCCCGAAGAGGGCGGACTTCGCCAGGTCGCCGCCGAGCGTCGCGCAGTTGACGGCGACGAACTTGCCCTTGACCTTGCCGGACTGCTGCTTGAGAAGGTGGATCTGCCTTGCGAGCTGGCTCTTGCCCGCGCCGGTCGGGCCGGTGAGGAGGATCGGATCGGACGAGCGCACGGCCACGCGCTCGATCGTGTCGATGAGCCGGTTGAACGCGGCGTTCTTCGTGTCGATGCCCTGCTTGAGGAAGGAGAGGTCGTTCTGGCGCTCGTTCTCGAACCGTTTGGCGAGCTTGTCGTAGCGCGAGAGGTCGAGGTCGATTATGTTGCAGGTGCCCTTGGTGTCGTTCGAGTGGCGGACATGGCCCTCCTTCGGCGAGGTCTGCACGATCTTGGCGGTGAGGTGGTGCGACTCGACGAGCAGGAAGAGGCAGATCTGCTCCACGTGCGAGCCGGTGGAGATGTGGATGTAGTAGCTGGAGCTTTCCTCGTGGAAGCACGGCGACTTGGCGTAGTCGTAGAACTTGCCGTAGACCTCCTCGAAGTCCCAGGGGTCCTTCAGTTCGACGACGTCGAAGACGACCGTCGTCTCGGGCGAGACGCTGGCGATGTCAGCCTTGATCCGCTCGGCCAGTGGAGTGAACTCCCTGTTGAGGATGAGGTGCAGCTCGTCTATGGGCAGGTTTTCCTGCTGGACGAGCCCGATGTTCGGCCGCCACGTGTCCCACCGCGACGGCCCCGCCCCGCCATGCGCGTCTTTCTGGGTGCCCAGCACGGAAATAACCACTGTCTTTGTTTTCATGGCGCGAATTATACCACAACCCCGCCCGCCCTGTATATATGGAATTATAGTTTTCTATAAGAAAATATACGACACATCCGTCAACTGCTGATGGCCGCAATGTCAAATCTTGACTACAGTCAAAATGAGATTACGGTGCGGACGAAATCTTATGGCGTGGGGGCGTGAATGGCGATAGCGACAAGAATCATATGGTTCTTGGTGGATAATTTGCGATTTAGATCGGCAGCGTCATTGGGAAAAATTGGCCTCAAGTCCTACATTCCAATCCGCATTCCAATGTTTGGCACGCCTCGTGCTTTGATATTGTCTGCACTAGTTAACAAAAAAGCCTAAGGAGGCAAACATGATGACAAAGGTGACAATAGCAAGGGCGCTCAAGGAGAAGAACCGCGTCGCGGGTCGTCTTGCAAAGGCGCGGGAACTCGTGGGCGCGGAAAACTCCAAGGACAAGAATGTGCCGCGCGGAATCGACGTGGCCGCGACTTTTGCGCTCGCGAAGGTGCTGCGCGACCGGCTTGTCGCCATCAAGAGCGCCATTGCGGCGGCGAACAAGTCCGTCGTCTCGAAGATTATCGAGCTCGATGAGCTGAAGTCGGAGATTTCATACCTCAACGGGCTGGATGTGAAGGAGGGGCGGTTCGTCACGACAAACTACGGGTCCCGCATAGAGTCCGAGCTCGACGCGGTTATCCGCAAGCCGCAGGTTTTGGAAGAGGTCGCCGCGCTTCAGGCGCGGGCGGACCGCCTGCAGGATGAACTGGACGAGTTTAACGCGACCACGAAGATAGAAATCGAGGTCGACGGATGATTTGAAATCCGCGCTGCGGCCGCTGCTCATAGGGCGGGCCCTGTGCCACGCCCAATCGTTAACGATGTTGAGACCGGCTCCTCTGGAGTTCAAACCACAAGGGTTAAGGGCTTACATCGCAAGACAAAAGAGGCAAAACACAAAACTTATTCGCAGCGGCGCGACGCGGGTTTCACCCCGGGGCGGGGATAGCGCCCCGTCCCGGGGCTTTTGAATGGAGCGGTCGGACCATGTCGCTGTGAATGGGCGGAATCGTCGACAAGGACAAGCAGGCTGTGCAGGCGAAGCAATGAAAGACAAGATTACGATAGACGGGTCGCGGGGCGAGGGCGGGGGGCAGGTCCTCCGCACGGCGCTGTCGCTCGCGGCGGTTACGGGGCACGAGCTGGAGCTTGTGAAGATTCGCGCCGGACGCGAGAAGCCCGGCCTCAAGCGCCAGCACCTCACGTGCGTGAAGGCCGTCGCGGAAATCTGCGGCGCAAAGGTGTCCGACATCGAGGTCGGCTCGACGAGCCTCGCGTTCGAGCCCGGCCCGATCAAGGGCGGTGACTACCGCTTCGACATCGGGACGGCCGGGTCAGTGACGCTCGTCGCGCAGACGGTCATCCCAGTCCTCCTGAAGGCCGACGGGCCCTCGACCGTTACGATCACGGGCGGCACGCACGTTCCGTTTGCGCCAGTCTGGGAATTCTTCGCCGAAACCTACCTGCCCGAGCTGCGCCGGATGGGCGCGCGCGTCGAGGCGGAGCTGGATTCGTGCGGCTTCTATCCCGCGGCGGGCGGAGTCGTGAGGCTGCGCATCTGGCCGTACGACGAGGCGAAGCGGGCGGAGAGATATGAGCTCACGGGCCTTGGCGCATACAGGGGCGGAGTCGTCAAGGGCGTCGTGTCGCATCTGCCGCGCTCGATCGCCGAGGCGGAGGTCGGGGCCGTCTGCGTGCAGCTCCGCGACCTCGGGCTTAGACGCGACATCCAGGAGATCGACGCGTTCGGTCCCGGCAACTACTGCTGCGTGAAGCTCGACTACGAGCGCGCGACGGTCGTCTTCTCCGGCGTCGGCACATACGACAAGTCGCGCAAGGCCGTCGCAAACGAAGTCGCCCATGAGGTGCGCGAGTTCGTGAAGTCCGGCAAGGCCTGCGAAAAGCACCTCGCCGACCAGCTGCTCGTGCCGCTCAACATCCTCGTTGGTGGTGGCTACAAGTGGGAGACGGATGGTCTTTGGGAAGACGAGGTCTGGCATCCTAACTGGAACATTGACGTGCAGAAGGAAACGCTGCATTACAAAACGAACCAGGATGTGATTGCGCAATTTTCCGAGTCCCTCAGAAACTAGCTTTGCGGACTTTGCGAACTTTGCGTGAGACCAGATGACGATTCTGCGACTCTGCATTAAAACATAACAAACAATCTGAAGGGGGAACGAAAATGAAGTGGGAAAAAATAGACAATGACTGGGCGCTGCCCGTGAAGAGCTGGTGCGCGGACTGCGAGGAGGGTGCCGTGAAGCAGGCGGCGAACCTCGCGCGGCATCCCGCGCTCTACCACCACGTCGCGCTGATGCCCGACGCGCACCAGGGCTACGGGATGCCGATCGGCGGAGTCGTCGCGGCCGCGAACGCCGTCATTCCGGCGGCGGTCGGCGTGGACATCGGCTGCGGGATGATCGCGGCGGAGACGGACATCCCGGCGGAGCGCTTCGCGGAGATGTCGCTTCGCCGCGCTTTCCAGGAGCGGCTCAAGGAGCGCATTCCGGTTGGGGAGGGCGTGTCGCACAAGACGGCGCAGAACTGGGAGGGCTTCGAGGAGTACACCGCGAACAACGGCATGCGCTCGGACCTCTGGCCGACGAAGCTCGACCGCATGAACCTCGGCACGCTTGGCGGAGGCAACCACTTCATCGAGCTGCAGAAGACGACCCTCCTTCGCGATCCGGGATCGGCTGCGGAGGGCGGGCGGCATGAGTCAAAGGTGTGGCTGATGATCCACTCCGGATCGCGCAACCTCGGCAAGCGCATCGAGGAGCACTACCACAGGATCGCGTCGCGGCTCTGCACGCGCTTCCGCGTGCCGCTCGCGGACCCCGACCTTGCGTTCCTGCCGATCGAGGAGAAGGACGGCCACGACTACTTCACGGACATGCTCTTCGCGCTCCGCTACGCGAAGGAGAACCGCCGCAGGATGATGGAGGCGATGAAGGAGACGCTGCTCGAGTTCGCGCCCGAGGCTAACTTCCCGAGGACGGTCGACATCCACCACAACTATGCGGCGTGCGAGGAGCACTTCGGGAAGAAGGTGTTCGTGCACCGGAAGGGCGCCACGAGCGCGAAGCTGGACGAGATCGGGGTGATCCCAGGCTCGATGGGCACGGCGAGCTACATCGTGCGCGGGCTCGGCAACCCCGAGTCGTTCATGTCGTGTTCGCACGGCGCGGGCCGGAGGATGTCGCGCGTCGCGGCGTCGACGACGCTCACGGTGGAGGAGTGCGACAAGGCGATGGACGGAATCGTCTGCGAGCGCTGGCACAAGTACAGGGGCTTCGGCAAGGCGAAGGGACGGCTCGACCTCTCCGAGGCGCCGCAGGCGTACAAGGACATCGAGGACGTCATCGCGTCCGAGCGCGACCTCGTCGAGCCGCTTGTCCGCCTCGTCCCCCTCGCCTCGCTGAAGGGATAGGCGCGCCCGGACTCCTTTGTGGAATTTGCGGATGGCCGTTTGCCAAAGTAAACGAAACTTAGAAAGGTTAAACGAAAGTTTAGTCGTTCGTTGGATGTCGGCGTAGCGTTGAGTTTGGCAATCCGGCGTGG
>CACXRO010000046.1 GCA_902770045.1 uncultured bacterium | reverse complement strand
AAGGCGCTTGCGAACGAGTGGGCGCCGAAGGGGGTGAACGTGAACGGCATCGCGCCCGGCTACATCGCGACGGACAACACCGCCGCGCTCCGGGCCGACCCGGTCCGCTCGCGCCAGATCCTCGAGCGCATTCCGGCGGGGCGCTGGGGCGAGGCAGCGGACATCGCGGGCGCGTGCGTATTCCTCTGCTCGCCGGCGGCGGCATACGTCCACGGAGCGATCCTGCCGGTCGACGGCGGCTGGCTCGCCCGGTAGCCTATGGCCAACGCATGCGTTGGAAGTGCTTCAGTAGTCAGCAGCCGGCAGCGGCCAGTAAGGAGTCCGCATCCAATTGGACACTGATTACTGGCTGCTGGTTGCTGAGAAGCTTCCGCCGCACCCCCTTGTCAAGTGGCGGTAATTTTTGTTATACTACGCAAGTTTTCGTCTCAAAGGAGGCCACTTTAGCTCAGTAGGTAGAGCACTTCCTTGGTAAGGAAGAGGTCGGCGGTTCGATTCCGCTAGGTGGCTCCAGCGGGACGGAGCAAGAAGGAAAAACAACTCACAGGAGCTAAAAAATGGCTAAGGAAACATTCGATCGCGGCGGCAAGCCGCACGTGAACGTCGGCACTATCGGCCATGTCGACCACGGCAAGACCACCCTCACGGCCGCAATCACCCACGTCCAGGCGCTCAAGGGCCTCTGCACCGAGATCAAGTACGACGAGGTCGCGAAGGCTTCCGAGTCCGCCGGCCGCCGCGACGCGACGAAGATCCTCACGATCGCCTCGTCCCACGTCGAGTACGCCACGGCTAACCGCCACTACGCGCACGTCGACTGCCCCGGCCACGCCGACTACGTGAAGAACATGATCACCGGCGCGGCCCAGATGGACGGCGCGATCCTCGTTGTCTCCGCCGTCGACGGCCCGATGCCCCAGACGCGCGAGCACGTGCTGCTCGCCCGCCAGGTCGGCGTGCCGAAGATCGTGGTGTTCCTCAACAAGTGCGACCTCGTCGACGACGCCGAGATGCTCGACCTCGTCGAGATGGAGGTGCGCGAACTCCTTTCCAAGTACGAGTACGACGGCGACAATGCCCCGGTGATCCGCGGCGCCGCCTTCCCCGCCACCCAGGCGACCTCCGCCGACGACCCGGCGTGCAAGTGCATCGACGAGCTCATGGAGGCTCTCGACACCTACATCCCCGAGCCCGTCCGCGAGCTTGACAAGCCGTTCCTCATGCCGATCGAGGACATCTTCTCGATCGAGGGCCGCGGCACGGTCGTGACCGGCCGCGTCGAGCGCGGCGTCGTGAAGGTCGGCGACGAAGTCGAGATCGTCGGCCTCAAGCCGACGGCGAAGACGGCCGTCACCGGCGTCGAGATGTTCCGCAAGCTCCTGGACCAGGGCCAGGCCGGCGACAACATCGGCACGCTTCTCCGCGGCACGAAGAAGGAGGAGGTCGCCCGCGGCCAGGTGCTCGCGAAGCCCGGCTCCATCACCCCGCACACCGAGTTCAAGGGTCAGGTCTACGTCCTCACCAAGGACGAGGGCGGCCGCCACACGGCGTTCATGAAGGGGTATCGTCCGCAGTTCTACATCCGCACGACCGACGTCACCGGCGACATCCAGCTCCCCGACGGAGTCGAGATGGTCATGCCCGGCGACAACGTCGAGATCTCCGTCAAGCTCATCGCCCCGGTGGCGCTTGAGGAGAAGATGCGCTTCGCGATCCGCGAGGGCGGCCGCACCGTCGGCGCCGGCACGGTCTCCGCGATCATCAAGTAATAGCGAAGGCCTTCTGTGAGATGCCCGTCCGCGAACCCGGCCTGCGGTGGCCGGCCGGGGGAGCGGGCGAGGCTTGATCCGAAGGTCCGACACTGGAGAGAATAGGAAATGCGCGACCTGGCGATATTGGCGTGCGGCGAGTGCAAGCGCCGCAACTACACGACGACGCGGAACAAGAAGACGACGACCGAACGTCTCGAGAAGGTCAAGTTCTGCAAGTTCTGCCGCAAGCACACGACGCACAAGGAGACGAAGTAGCGTCCGGCGGCTGCCGGGCGCGGCGCTATGATTTCACTAGGGTAATAGCACAATGGCAGTGCAGCGGTCTCCAAAACCGCCCATGGGGGTTCGATTCCCTCTTACCCTGCCAAGAGAGAGATGAGGGCTGCTGAATGCACATCTGGGAGAAGACAAAGGGATATCTGAGCGGCGTCGCCGCAGAGGCGAAGCGCGTGACCTGGCCTGGAGTTCACGAGCTCTGGGAGTCGACCCTCGTCGTGATTTCGTTCATCTTCATCCTGGCCGCCACCACGCTGGTGTGCGACAAGGTGATCGAGGGCTTCATCAAGGTGGTGCACGCGGGCGCCTGAGGGCGCGGCGGATGGAGCCGGAGGATACGGAAATGGAAAAGCAGTGGTTTGTCCTTCATACGCTGACTGGCCAGGAGAACAAGGCCCAGCGTTCGATCGAGGCCCGGGTCAAGCTCGAGCGGATGGAGGACTTCATCGGCCGTTGCGTGGTCCCCACCGAGAGGGTGACCGAGAAGAAGAACGGCCGCAAGCGCACCATCGTCAAGAAGTTCTTCCCCGGCTACTGTCTCTGCGAGCTCGCGCTCTACGACGAGTCGCGGGGACTGGACGAGAACGGGAAGAAGGCGATTTACGAGCGGACGTGGCAGTTCCTGCGCGAGACCCCGGGTGTCATCGGGTTCGTCGGCGGCGACCGCCCGCAGCCGCTCAAGCAGAGCGAAGTGGACGCGATTCTCCTGGACAAGCCCTCGGGCGGCCAGGGCATCGAGCGTCCGAAGGTTGTTTTCAACGTCGACGAGGCGGTGAAGATTGTTGACGGCGCGTTCATGGGTTTGACGGGCCTGGTCAGCGTGGTGGATCCCGATCGGGGCAAACTCAAGGTCGAAGTACAGGTCTTTGGCCGCAAGGTCCCGGTCGACGTCGAGTACTGGCAGGTGGAGAAGGTCCCGATCGAGGAGACCTTCGAGTCCGCCCGCAAGTAGGAGGCAGGTTTTGCGGTCCGCTTGACCGGGACGGATCCCCGGGAGGAGCCGCACGAAGGAAGGAAAAGGAAAGATGGCGAAGAAAGTCACTGGAGTGGTCAAGCTCCAGATTCCCGCCGGCGCCGCGAACCCCGCGCCGCCCGTCGGACCGGCCCTTGGCTCGGCCGGCGTCAACATCATGCAGTTCTGCAAGGAGTTCAACGCCAAGACGGCGAAGGACGCAGGGCTGGTCATCCCCGTGATCATCACGGTCTACCAGGACCGCAGCTTCTCGCTGCAGTTCAAGTCGCCGCCTGCGTCGGTGCTCCTCAAGAAGGAGGCCGGGCTCGCCAAGGGCAGCGGCGTCCCCAACAAGAACAAGGTCGGCAAGGTCACCAAGGCCCAGCTCCTGAAGATCGTGGAGATGAAGAAGGCCGACCTCAACACCGAGGACCCGGAGCAGGCCATCAAGATGATCGCCGGCACGGCCCGCAACATGGGAATCGAGGTGGTGGAATGAGCGCGCACGGCAAGAAGTACTTCAACGCGGCGAAGAAGGCCCCGAAGAAGCCTGTTTCGGTCGAGGAGGCGGTCAAGTTCGTCAAGGCGAACCCCGGCGCCAAGTTCGACGAGACGGTGGATGTCTACTTCCGCCTGGGCAAGGACTGCACCAAGGGCGACACCGCGGTCCGCGGCGCCGTCAAGCTTCCGCACGGCTCGGGCAAGGTCGTCAGGGTGGCGGTGTTCGCCGGCGGCGACCACGCCGAGGAGGCCCGCCAGGCCGGCGCCGACTACGTCGGCCTCGCCGACCTCATCGAGAAGGTGACGAAGGAGGGCTGGTGCGACTTCGACGTCGCGATCGCGACCGTCGAGGCGATGAAGGACGTGCGCAAGTGCGCCCGCATCCTCGGCCCCCGCGGCCTCATGCCCAACCCCAAGACCGGCACGGTGACCGACGACACGGCCGCCGCGGTCAAGGAGGCGAAGGGCGGCAAGGTCGACTTCCGCATGGACAAGACCGGCAACCTGGCAGTCGTCGCGGGCAAGCGCTCGTTCGACGAGGCGAAGCTCGTCGAGAACGTCAAGGCGGTCGTCGCCGCGGTCCAGGCCGCCAAGCCTGCCACGGTCAAGGGCGTGTTCATCAAGTCCATGAGCATCTCGTCCACGATGGGCGTCGGTGTTCCGGTGGTCGTCGCGGCGGACGCCGAGTAAGGAGGATGACGAAATGAGAGTCGAAAAGATTGCTATCCTCGAAGAGGTCGTCGCCCGCGTCAAGGACTCGGACTACTGCTTCATCATCGACCACGGCGGGGTGACCGTCGCCCAGTTCGCGAAGCTCCGCAAGGCGCTGCGCGCGCTCGACAGCCGCCTCCTGGTGGTGAAGAACACCTTCCTCGCCAAGGTCGCGAAGGAGAAGGGCTGGAGCGAAGAGGTCAACGCGATGCTCAAGGGCAACTCCGCGGTCGTCACCGGCCACGGCGAGCCCACGGCCGTCGCCAAGGCCATCATGGAGTTCGTCAAGGACTCGAACGGCAAGGCTTCCGTCAAGGGCGCCGACTACGACAGCAAGATCGTGGACGCCGCGATGGTCGAGGCCCTCTCCAAGGTTCCCGGCAAGAACGAGCTCCGCGCGACGCTGCTCATGCTCCTCAAGGAGCCGGCGACGCGTCTCGCGCGCGTCCTTTCCGAGAAGGCGAAGAAGGGTCCCTCCTCCGCCGAGGCTACGGAGGGCAAGGGCGACGCTGCTCCCGCCGAGGAGAAACCGGCCGAGGCTGCTCCCGCCGAGCCGCCCGCACAGGCATAAACCAAGCATTTCCTTCAGATGCAAAACGCTGAAGGTTGAACTAAAAAGGAGAAACAAAAAATGACCAACGAAGAAATCATCAAGGAGCTCTCGGGCAAGACCGTGCTCGAGATCAACGACCTCGTGAAGGCGCTCGAAGAGGCGTGGGGCGTCAGTGCCGCCGCCGCAGTCGCAGTCGCCGCCCCCGGAGCCGGCGGTGCCGCCGCTGCCGAGGAGAAGACCGAGTTCGACGTCATCCTCAAGGCCGCCGGCGCGAACAAGATCGCCGTCATCAAGGAGATCCGCGCGATCACCGGTCTCGGCCTCAAGGACGCCAAGGACATGGTCGACGGCGCGCCGAAGAAGGTCAAGGAGGCCATCGCCAAGGACGAGGCCGACAAGATCGCCGAGCAGCTCAAGAAGGCCGGCGCCGAGGTCGAGATCAAGTAAGGTCCCGCCACAGGCGTCAATGCCAGGGAGCCGCGGCACATTGCCGCGGCTCCTCGATTTTTCGGCATCCCTGCGAACCACGAACCACGAACCACGAATTATGGTATAATACGCACCATGAAACATCTTCTACTGTCGGTAGTGTTCCTTGCGGCGTGCGCTCACGCCGCCAAGGTGTCGGAGGTCAAGGTCAAGGCGCTTGACGGCTTCGGCGGCGACGCGGGGTCGGTGGCGAGCCGCTGCCAGACCAAGGCGGGGGCCGAGTACGACCCGGTCACGGTCACTCGCGACGTCAACGCGCTCAAGTCGTCCGGCGAGTTCGAGGAGATCACGGCCGACGCGGTCAAGGGCTTCTCCGGCGACATCGACGTCGTCTTCTACGTCAAGCGCAAGGTGCGCTTCCAGGCGCCGCTGAAAGTGGACGGCAACGAGTTCTTCAGCGAGTCCAAGGTCGCCAAGGAGGCTGGCCTCAGCGACGGCGCGCTCTACGGCGAGGCGGACCTCGCCGAGGCGGCGGCGAAGGTGCGCAAGGCGTACCGCAAGAAGAACTTCGCCGACGCCAAGGTCTCGCCGGTCGTCGAGGTCGTCTCCGCCAACGACGCGAAGATCACCTTCGTCGTCGACGAGGGCGTGCGCCGCAAGGTGCGGGATTTCGTCTTCGACGGCGCCGAGCACGCGGTCAAGCCCGGGTTCCTGCGCGCCATCGCGCCCAATCCCGAGTACGACAACGGCGAGTTCCCCGTCGCCGAGCTCAGGGAGGCGATCAGCGACTACCCGTGGTGGAACCCGGTCGGCTGGTTCGCCGACGAGCCGGTCTCGCGCGACCAGCTGGCGCAGTGCTGCGACAAGCTTGCCGAGGTCTACCGCAACCACGGCTACCTCGACGTCGCGGTGACCGGCCCAGAGGAGGTCGAGGTAGAGGGCGACCTCAAGGACATCGTCTTCAAGGTGAAGGAGGGGCCGCAGTACAAGGTCGGTCGCGTCTCCGTCGCCGGGCTCACGCGCTACCGTGAGGACGCGGTGATCGCGGCGAGCGACGTGCCGGAGGAGGGAGTTGTCGCCGGCAGGAAGATGCTCGACGACGCGGCGCAGCGGGTGAAGGTGGCGGTCGGGTCGGGCGACTCCGGCCTCGCCGACACCAGGGTCGAGGCGCGCCACATCCCGTCGGAGGTGGATCCGTCGACGGTCGACATCGTCTTCCAGGTGACCGAGGGCGTGCCGGTCAGGATCAACGAGGTGAAGATCCGCGGCAACGACTACACCAAGGACAAGGTGATCCGCCGCGAGATCAGCCTCGGGCCGGGCGACCGCATGCTCGAGGACCACGCGGAGCGCTCCAAGAAGCGCCTCGAGAACCTCGACTACTTCTCCCGCGTCGGCTACTACCTCGAGAAGACCGACCTCGGCAAGGACGAGAACGGCGCGGAGTACCGCAACCTGGTCTACGAGGTGGAGGAGAAGAACACCGGCTCGTTCATGGTCGGCATCGGCGCGAGCTCGGTCGACTCGGTCTACGTCTCCGCCGAGGTCAACCAGAACAACTTCGACCTCTTCGCGCCGGGCAAGTTCTTCCGCGGCGGCGGGCAGAAGGGCCGCGCCTACGTCGCCTGGGGCCCGCGCTACCAGAGCGCCGAGCTCGGCATCGTCGAGCCCTACCTCTTCGGGCGGATGCTTGAGCTCTCGGTCGACGTCTACCGGCGCATGCGCTGGTACGACGAGTACAACCTCTACCGCAGCGGCGCGAACGCCTCGCTCTCCTATCCGGTCAAGTTCTGGCCGACCTGGAACCCGTTCGGCCGGCTCGGCATCGGGCTCTCCGGCGAGTACATCCAGTTCGACGACGTGGAGTGGGGCTACTTCTACGACAAGTCCGGCAAGAGGGTCTCGTTCTGGCAGGAGGAGCGCGATTACGACGACGCGATCGAGCCGGTGGTGCACCTCTTCTGGACGCGCGACACCCGCGACAGCTTCCGCATGCCGACGACCGGCTACCGCACCCGCCTCTTCGCCGACGTCGCGCCGGCCGGCGACAACAAGTACTGGCGGCTCGGCCTCAGCCACCGCAGCTACTTCCAGACCTGGAAGCGCTACGGCCATGTGTTCATGGTCGGCCTGCGGGCGGAGACGATCGACGCGATCAGCGACGAGGTGCCGATCTACAACCGCATGTTCCTCGGCGGCCCCAAGTCCATCCGCGGCATCGAGTACCGCAACGTCGCGCCGATGGTGAGCCGCTCGCCATTCGTCGCGTGGGACGCCTCCCCCTGGGGCGGCCAGTCGCTCTTCTGCATGAACTTCGAGTACACCATCCCGATCGTCAAGATGTTCCGCTTCGCGGTATTCAGCGACCTCGGCGGCGTCGGCGTGGACGAGTTCGACTTCAACTTCAGCGACACCTTCGCCTGGACGGTCGGCCTCGGCCTGCGCCTCGACATCCCGATGTTCCCGATCCGCCTCGACTTCGCCACGCCGATCAAGAAGCCGGACTGGGCCGAGAAGGAGGCGTTCTCGTTCACCATCGGCTACGATTTCTAAGACAAGGAGGCATAATGAAGCAACTCATCATCGCCGCCGCGCTCGCCGCGGCGCTCGCCGCCGGAGCGGAGACCAAGGTCGGCACCGTCGACCTCATGCTGCTCGTGCGCAACCACCCCGACTACGAGCGGAACAAGACCTTCCTCTCCGACAAGGACAAGGACGGCCAGAAGAAGCTCGACGAGATCAAGAAGGAGGGCGAAGAGCTCCAGGACGAGGGCAAGAAGCTCGCCGAGCAGTTCCGCAACCCGATGCTCGCCGAGAAGGCGAAGGCGGACCTCGAGCGCCAGCTCCTCGACATCCAGCAGCGGCTGGCGAAGATCGAGCAGAACTACCGCGCCGAGGCGATGCGCATCCGCCAGGAGCTGCAGGAGGACGAGGCTCGGATGCTCAAGTCCACCACCACCGACCTGCGCCGCCGCATCGAGAAGTTCGCTGAGAAGGGCGGCTACGACCTCATCCTCGACAAGAACGCAGCCCCCTACTCGCGCAAGGCCTTCGACGTGACCGACGACTTGCTCAAGGACATGGGCGTCGAGCCCGCGAACGCGAAGGGCCGCGATGAGGGCAAGTGAGGTCGCCGCCGCAGTCGGCGGCACGCTCGAGGGCGAGGACGTAGACATAACCGCCTGCGCCGGGCTCGAGGAGGCGCGGAAGGGCGACCTGAGCTTCTGCAAGGACCCGAAGCACGTCGCGCTGGTGGAGGGGACGCTGGCCTCCGCGGTGCTGCTGCCGCCGGACTGGAGCCGCGGCGCGCCCTGCTCGGTCATCCGCGTGGCCGACCCCGACCACGCCTGCATGGCCGCCGCGAAGCTGCTCGCCGCGCCGGAGCCGAAGCGCGAGCCCGGCATTCACCCGACCGCGCTCGTCGACCCGTCGGCCAAGATCGGAGCCGGCGTCCACATCGGCCCCTTCACCGTGGTCGAGAAGGGCGTGGTGATCGGCGACCGCGCCGTCGTCGAGGCCCAGGTGTTCGTCGGCGAGGGCTGCCGCATCGGCTTCGGCACCCACATCTACCCGCAGGTCACGCTCCGCGAGGGGACGATCGTCGGCGCCGACTGCATCCTCCACTGCGGCGTGCGCCTCGGCGGCGACGGCTACGGCTTCGTCAACATGCGCCGCGAGGACGGCTCGATCTCCATCGAGAAGATCCCCCAGCTCGGCATCGTGGAGATCGGCGACGGCGTGGAGATCGGCTCCAACACCACCGTCGACCGCGCCCGCATCGGCCGCACCTACATCGGCCCCATGACCAAGATCGACAACCTGGTGCAGATCGGCCACAACGTGAAGATCAAGGGATACTCCGGCCTCATCGCCCAGTCGGGCGTGGCCGGCTCCACCGAGATCGGCTACGGCTGCCTCATCTGGGCGCAGGCCGGCATCTCCGGCCACATCAAGATCGCGGACGGCGTGCAGGTCGGCCCCCAGGCCGGCGTGCCGCAGTCGCTCGACGGCACCCAGAAGTACGTGATCGGCTCGCCCGCGATGTCGCTCCGGGACGTGGCCGCGATCTCGCTTGCGCCGAAGATGATCCAGAAGCTCAGGCTCGAGATTAAGGCGATAAAGGAGGCCTTGGCGGCCGGTCGCCATGGCTGAGGTTCTGCTGGTCGAGGACGAGCGCATATTGCGCACCCACTATGCCGCCATTTTTGAGCGCGAGGGGTTTTCGGTCCGCGCGGTGAAGGACGGCGAGGCCGCGCTCGCGGAGTTCGCCAAGAAGCGCCCCGACGTCGCCGTCCTCGACCTCGACCTGCCCAAGGTGAGCGGCTTCCGCGTCTGCGAGGAGTTCCGCCGCGCCGCGCCGGCGATGCCGATCGTCGTCCTCACCGCCAACGACTCGGACGTCAACGAGGTGCGTTCGCTGGGGCTGGGGGCGGACGACTTCTGCTCCAAGACGGAGCCGGAGAACGTAATCGTCGCGCACATCCGCCGCGCCGCCGCCCGCGCCGAGTCAACTGCCGCCGCGTCGGCGCCGCCGCCAGACGCGATGCCGGCGGTGGTCAAGCTTGGCCGGACCGAGATTGACACCGCCACCCTGGTCGTCGACCGCGGCGACGGCGCCGACCGCCTCACCGGCGGCGAGTGGGAGGTGTTCCGGCAGCTCTGGAAGGCGAACGGGCGCCCGCTGAGTCCCGAGGAGCTGCTCGACGCGCTGCGCGAGCGCGGCGCGCCCTGCGACATCTCGGTTCTCTATGTCTACATCTCGGGGCTGCGCCGCAAGCTGGGTTCCGCCGGGGAGCTAATTACCAGCCAGCGGCGCGTAGGCTACCGGCTCATACGCTGAAGGCGGCAGGTCCGCCGGGGAGGGAAGATATGGTCACGGCAATCCTTGCGACAGCGCTTTCGTTCGTCGATCCGATGATCGGCACCGAGGGCACCGGCAGTGAATACGGCGGCATGACGCCGATGACGGGCGTGCCGTTCGGCTCGATGCACGTCATTCCGGTGACGCGCACCAACGCCGTCGGCCGCACCTGGTTCAACGCGCTCGACAAGGAGCTCCTCGGCTTCGTCCTTTCGCGCCAGCCCGCCATCTGGATGGGCGAGTTCGGTGCGGTGCCGATTTGGCTGGAGAAGCCGCTTCCGATCGAGTCGGTCGACGCGCACCCGTGGCGCACGGTCGTGAAGGCCGGCGGCAGGACCTACGAACTCGCCGCGCTCTCGCACGCGGCCGTCATCCGCTCCGACGACCCGACCCTGGGCGTGGCGCTCGCGGATGCGGGCTCCACCAGCGCGCGCACCTGCCGCGTGTCGATGAAGCCCATCCCCAACTTCCGCTGCCACTGGGCGAAGCGCACCGCCGCACGCGCCGACGGCCGCCGCGAAGTCGCCGTGGGGGTCTCGCTGATCCGGCCGGAAAACGCGGCCGCGGCGGCCGGATATGCCGCGACGCTGGGGCTGGACGGCTGCGCCGCCGCCGCGCGTCTGGAGTGGGAGCGGCTCTTCTCGCGGGTGGAGATCGACGCGACGGACCGGGTCAAGCGCATCTTCTACACCGGGCTCTACCACGCGCTCCTCTACCCCCGCAAGCTCTCGGAGCGGGGCGGCGAGTACTATTCCGCCGTCGACGACAAGGTGCACGTCGGCCCTGGCTACAGCTGCTTCTCGCTCTGGGACACCTACCGCAGCGAGCATCCGCTCCTCACGCTCATTGCGCCGGACTACGCCGGCGCGATGTGCCAGTCGCTCGTCGACATGTACAAGTGGGGCGGGTGGCTGCCGATCTGGCCGAACCCCGGCTATACCGGCGTCATGATCGGCGACCCCGCGGCGATCGTCCTTTCCGAGGCGTACGTGAAGGGCGTGAAGGGCTTCGACGCCGAGGCGGCGTTCGCGGCGTGCCTCAAGAACGCGGACGTTCCGCAGCCCGACGACGCGCAGCGCACCTGGCTGGACGTGGGCAAGGACGAGCCCGGGAGCCCGGAGACGCGCGGCGGGCTCACCTGGTACCTCTCGCACGGGTACGTCGCGTACGACCAGACGGTGGAGTCGGTCTCGCGCACGCTTGACTACTCGCTCGCGGACGCTTCGATCGCGAAGTTCGCGGCGGCGCTGGGCCGGACGGACGAGGCGCGGCGCTTCGCGGCGCGCGCGAGGAACTACACCAACCTCTGGTGCGCGGCGGAGAAGTGCTTCCTGCCGAAGACGTCCGAAGGCAAGTGGGGCGACCCCTCTACGTCCACTTGGGAGAACCACCCCTACACCGAGACCAACGAGCGCTCGGCGCGCTGGTGCGTGCCGCACGACGTCGGCGGGCTCGTCGCGCTGATGGGCGGTCCGGACGAGTTCGAGCGCGAGCTCGACAAGTTCTTCGAGACCGACTTCTACAAGACCGACACGGTCGGCAACTCGTCCGTCCACGGCAACGAGACCTGCCACCACGTCGCCTACCTCTACAACCGCATCGGCAGGTACGACAAGACCTGCCGCCGCGTCCACGACATCCTCACCCGCTGCTACTCCGACAGCCGCCGCGGCTTCGACGGCAACGAGGACTGCGGGGCGATGAGCTCGTGGTACATCCTCTCCGCGCTCGGCATCTATCCGCTCGACCCGGCGTCGGGCGAGTACGAGCTCGGCTCGCCGCTCGTGGACCGCGCGCGGATCGCCGTCGCCGGGCGCAGGCTCGTCATCACCGTACGCCGGAGCCGTCCCGGCGCCTGGCGGACCGTCCGCGCGACCTTCAATGGCCGCGAGCTCGCCAACCGCCGCGTCGCCCACTCCGACCTCGCCGCCGGCGGCGAGCTCGTCTTCGAGCTCGAATAGGGGGCAGGGGGGAAGGCGGCCGCGGGCCATTTTTGATATAATACAGCCTATGAAACTCGATCCAACGAAGATGAAGGACTGGGAGGTCGCAGAGGCCGCCGAGGGCGGAATGCGTCCGGCGGCCGATCTCCTCGCCGAACTGGGGGTTGAACCGGGCGAATGGGATGCCTACGGCACCTATCTCGCCAAGGTGGACGCGACGAAGGTGCTGCGGCGTCTCGGGGAGAAGAAGCGCGCGAAGTACATCGACGTCACCGCCATCACCCCGACTGCGCTCGGCGAGGGCAAGACCACGACGACGCTCGGGCTCGTCGAGGGGCTCGGCCGCCTCGGCAAGCGCGTGATCGGCTGCGTGCGCCAGCCTTCCGGCGGCCCGACCTTCAACATCAAGGGGTCCGCGGCCGGCGGCGGGCTCGCCCAGGTGATTCCGCTGACCTCGCTCTCGCTGGGGCTGACCGGCGACATCGACGCGATCACCAACGCCAACAACCTGGCGATGGTGGCGCTCAACTCGCGCATGCAGCACGAGCGCAACCACGACGACGCCTGGCTCGCCGAGCGCGGGCTGAAGCGCCTCGACATCGACCCGGAGCGCATCCAGTTCCGCTGGGCGATGGACTTCTGCGCGCAGGGGCTGAGGAACATCGAGATCGGCCGCGGCGGCAAGCTGGACGGCTTCAACTGCAATTCCGGCTTCTACATCACCGTAGCCTCCGAGGTGATGGCGATCCTCGCGATGAGCGCCGACCTCGCCGACCTCCGGGCGCGGCTCTCGAAGATAGTCGTCGCCTACTCGAAGTCGGGCGCGCCGGTGACGACGAAGGACCTCGAGGTCGACGGCGCGATGTGCGCGCTGCTCGTC
>CACXRO010000045.1 GCA_902770045.1 uncultured bacterium | reverse complement strand
CAAGGTAACCGTTGGGGAACCAGCGGTTGGATCACCTCCTTTCTAAGGAGACATCCTCCGTAGCCGGACCGCGAGGTCCGCGAAGGAGGAAAGGTGAAACGGACCCTTGTGCATCATTTGCTGTCTTCTCTCTCGCCGGACCTGAAGAGCCAGTCTGCCGCTCCGGTCTAGGCCGGGGCGGTTGGCTTTAATCGGCGGAGCAGCGAAGACATCTTCCGCCGGATTTGGTAAAATACGCATAACACCATGAACAAGAACATAGTCTGCATCGGCGCCGGCTACATCGGCGGACCCACGATGGCGGTGATCGCCAAGATGAACCCCGACCGCAGGGTCGTAGTCGTCGACATCGACGAGCGCAGGATCGCCGCCTGGAACTCGCCGGACTTCGCGCTGCCCATATACGAGCCGGGCCTCGTCGAGGTGGTGAGGGAGGTGCGCGGACGCAACCTCTTCTTCTCCACCGACATCAAGGCGGCGGTGAAGGAGTGCGACATCGTCTTCGTAGGCGTCAACACGCCCACTAAGATGTTCGGGCGCGGCGCCGGCCGGGCGAGCGACCTCCAGTACTGGGAGGCGACGGCGAGGGAGATCAAGGAGTGGGCCGACGGCGACAAGATCGTGATCGAGAAGTCCACCCTGCCGGTTCGCACCGCCGCCGCCATGGAGGCGATCCTCAACCACGACGCGCGATACCGGTTCACCGTGCTCTCCAATCCGGAGTTCCTCGCCGAGGGGACGGCGGTGCGGGACCTCCTCGAGCCCGACCGCGTGCTGATCGGCGGCCCCCAGGACGAAGCCGGCCGCGCCGCCGTCGCCGAGGCGGTGGAGATCTACGCCTCGTGGGTCCCGCGCGAGCGGATCCTCACCACCAACGTCTGGTCGGCCGAGCTCACCAAGCTCGCCGCCAACGCCTTCCTCGCCCAGCGCGTCTCGTCCATCAACGCCATCGCCGGCCTCTGCGAGGCGACGGGGGCGGACGTGGACGAGGTCGCTCGCGTCATCGGCGCGGACAGGCGCATCGGCCCGAAGTTCCTCAAGGCCGGCCCCGGCTTCGGCGGCAGCTGCTTCAGGAAGGACGTCCTCAACCTCGTCTACCTCTGCGAGAGCTTCGGCCTCCACACCGCCGCGGAGTACTGGTCGGGCGTCATCAGGATGAACGAGCACCAGCAGGAGCGCATCGTCTCCCGCCTCTTCCGCGAGATGTTCAACACCCTCGCCAACCGGAAGATCGCGCTCTTCGGCTTCGCGTTCAAGGCCGACACCGGCGACACCCGCGAGACCCCGGCCGGCGCGGTGGCGCGCCTTCTCGCCGCCGAGCACGTGCGGCTCGCGGTGACCGACCCGAAGGCGCTCGGCAACGCGCGGCGCGACCTCGCGGACCTCGACGGCGTCGCCTTCGAGGAGGACGAGTACAAGGCCGCCGAGGGCGCCGACGCCGTGGTCCTGATGACCGACTGGGGCCGCTACCCGGCGCTCGACTGGCGCCGGATATACGGCGTCATGCGCAAGCCGGCGCTCGTCTACGACACGCGCAACTGCCTGGACGCGGCCGCGCTCAGGGAGATCGGCTTCAGGGTGCTGAACGTCGGGAAGTAGGGAAAATATGGTATAATACGCGTTGCCGCCATGCGTGGCGGCGAAAATTCCACGATAAACTCTACGGAAGAAAAGAAGGACAAGCAAAATGAACTACAAGTACACCTGCCTGAACCCGATTGCGGAGTGCGGGCTGACGAACCTGGGCGAAAACTACGCCCGGACCGAGAAGTTCGAGGACGCGGACGCGGTGTTCGTGCGCTCGGCGAAGATGGACGAGCTCGTGCCCGGCGAGCGGCTGCTGGCCGTCGCCCGCGCCGGCGCCGGGGTTAACAACATCCCCCACGCCGAGTACGCCAAGAAGGGCATCGTCGTCTTCAACACGCCCGGCGCGAACGCCAACGGCGTGAAGGAGCTGGTGATCGCCGGCATGCTGCTCGCGAGCCGCGACATCGTCGGCGGCATCGGCTGGGTGAAGGAGAACGCCGCGGATCCCGCAGTGGGCAAGGCCGCCGAGAAGGCCAAGAAGGCGTTCGCCGGCACGGAGATCCAGGGCAAGCGGCTCGGCGTGATCGGCCTCGGCGCGATCGGCCAGAAGGTCGCCAACGCCGCCGTTGGCCTCGGCATGGAGGTCTTCGGCTACGATCCCTACCTTTCGGTCGACGCGGCCTGGAACCTGAGCCGCGCCGTCAAGCATTGCAAGAACGTCGAGGCGATCTACCGCGCCTGCGACTTCATCACCATCCACGTGCCCGCGCTCGAGTCCACCAAGGGCATGATCAACGCCGAGGCGATCGCGATGATGAAGCGCGGCGTAATAATCATCAACGCGGCGCGCGACGCGCTCGTGAACGAGAAGGACCTGCTTGCCGCGCTCGACAGCGGCAAAGTGCGCCGCTACGTGAGCGACTTCCCGACGCCCGGAACGGCCAGCCACAAGGGCTGCATCGTCATTCCGCACCTCGGCGCCTCGACGGAGGAGGCCGAGGACAACTGCGCGGTGATGGCCGTCAAGGAGATGCGCGACTATCTCGAGAACGGCAACATCGTCAACTCGGTGAACTACCCGGCGTGCTCGCTCGGGCCGGCGAACAAGGCGGGGCGCATCGCTATCTGCCACCGGAACGTCGCGAACATGATCGGCCAGTTCACCACGATCCTCGGCGAAGCGAAGATCAACATCGACGCGATCGCCAACAAGTCCCGCGGCGACTTCGCCTACTCGCTCATCGACGTCGACACCCCAGTGCCGGATGAGGTCGTCAAGGCCCTCGAGGCGAGCGAGGCGGTGGTGCGCGTGAGGGTGATCAAGTAGTCGCCTTCGGAGCGCGGAGCGGAGAATGGGATACGCGAGGAAGAGGACGGTGCCGGGCGGCTCGCAGCCGCCGCCGTCCGCTCCAGCCTCCGCCCCCGCCTCCGCCCCGCGCCAGCAGTCCGCCGCGAAGCCGAAGGGCGGCTCCTCCGGCAAGTCGATCTGGTCGATGCAGATCGGCAAGCCGAAGCAGAAGACCGCGATGAAGCGGGTGGAGGTGCTGCTGTTCGTCTCCGAGCTCGCCGACCTCCTCCAGGCGGGCATGACGCTCGGCCAGGCGCTGCAGGCGCTGGCGAACCAGGGCGAGGAGGGGTCCGGCCAGCGCTACGTGTGCCAGGACCTCTGCGACCGGATCGTCCGCGGCGAAAGCTTCTCCGACGCGTGCGCGCACCATCCCAAGACCTTCCCGCCGCTCTTCTCGAACATGCTCCGCGCCGGCGAGGCGTCTGGCGCGATGATTGAGGTGCTGCGCCGGCTCGGCGAGCACTACGAGCGGGACGACAACATGCGCGGCAAGATCAAGGGCGCGCTCACCTACCCGGTGATCGTGCTCTGCATCGGCGTGGTGGCGGTGATCGGCGCGCTGGTGTGGATCATCCCCCAGTTCCAGAAGGTGTTCGACTCGATGGGCGCGTCGCTGCCGCTGCCGACGCGGATCCTGATCGGACTATCCGACGCGGTGATCAACTACGGCTGGGCGATGGCTCTCGGAGTCGTCGCCGTGGCGTGGTGGCTCCGCCGCTGGAGCCGCACCCAGTCCGGCCGCCGGCGCATCGACGGCTGGAAGCTCTCGGTGCCGCTCGTCCGGGGCATCGTCGCCTCGGGCGCCTACTCCTCGCTCGCCTACACGCTCAAGACGCTGCTCTCGAACGGCGTCAACGTGCTCCAGGCGCTGAAGATCTGCGAGGAGACCTGCGGCAACGCGGTTATCGGCGACGCGCTCGCCACCGCCCGCCGCCGCGTCACCGACGGCACCACGATCTCGGGCCCGCTCGCGGCGAGCGGGGTGTTCCCGCGGATGATGACCGACATGCTCGCGGTCGGCGAGCAGGCGGGCGACATGGCCGCGTCGCTGGAGAACGTCGGGCGGCGCTACCAGAAGGATATGGACCGCAACATCGCCTCGTTCACCAACGCGCTCGAGCCGATCCTCATCGTGCTCATCGCGAGCGTGGTCGGCTTCGTCGCGATCGCCATCCTCACCGCGGTCTTCAAGGTGTCCTCCTCGATCGGATGACGTCGGGGAGCGAGGGAGATTTCAGTCAATGACAAACATACACGAAAGGAAAAACATGGACAGAAGGGGATTCCTCAAGGGCGTCATCGCCTCGGGCGCGGCGCCGATGCTCTTCAACGGCTGCGCGACGGGGTTCTTCGCGAACAGCCGCGTCAACGTGGCGGTGGTCGGCTACGGCCGCATCGCGCACACGATGGACGTGCCCGGCGTGCTGCGGCTCTCGGACCGCTGCGCGGTCACCGCGATATGCGACGTCGACGCGCGCCGCGCCGAGTACGGCAAGAGCGTGGTCGAGCGCCACTACTTCGGCGAGGGCGAGCGGCGCGAGGTGTCGGTCTGGGGCGACTACCGCGCGATGCTCGCGGCGGATCCGTCGATCGACGCGGTGATGCTCTGCATCCCCGACCATCAGCACGCGGTCGTTGCCTCTTACTGCCTCGCCGCCGGCAAGCACATCTTCCTCCAGAAGCCGTTCGCGCAGACGATCCAGGAAGGCAGGGTCATCGCCAACCTCGCGACGGACAAGGGGCTGGTGGTGCAGGTCGGCGCGTGGCAGCGCTCGCGCCCCCAGTTCCGCCAGGTGGTGCAGCTGGTGCGCAACGGCCGCCTCGGCCGCATCGCCCGCGTCGAGGTTGGCCTCGGCTGCGACAAGTCCGGCGGCTCGCGCAAGCCGGAGAAGGTGCCCTCCACCTTTGACTACGACGCCTGGCTCGGGCCGACGGACGGCTCCGCGCCGTACAACTGGACGCGCTGCCACAACCAGGACCTCCGGCGCATCGGCGACCGCCCGGGCTGGATCCAGCTCGCGCCGTACGGCTGGGGCATGATCACCAACTGGGGCGCGCACCACCTGGACATCACCGCCTGGGGCCTCGGCTGCGATCCGAGCTCGGTGCGCGGCAAGTGCGAGTGGATGGACCAGTCCGGCGACAAGCTCTGGAACGTCCACACCACCTACGACCTCCACTACGACTGCGGCGGGGCCGACGTCCACGTCTCGGACAAGTTCCAGATGGGCGTCAAGTTCATCGGCGAGAACGGCGACTGGCTCTGGTGCACGCGCGGGGCGGTGAAGGTGACGCCGAGCGATCCCGAGCCGAAGGTCGCGCCGGGGATGCTCGGGCCGATCGCCGCGTCGAAGCCGAACCTGCTCGACCCGCTCGCCGAGGTGAAGGTGGACGTCCTCTCCCGCGGCCGCGAGAAGTTCCTCACCGCCAACGACCACTTCGAGAACTGGATCGAGGCGGTGCGGCGCGAGGACCCCGGCTACACCGTGTCCAACGCGGAGGAGGCCCACCGCTCGACCGCGTTCTGCTCGCTGGGGCGGATGTGCATGGAGCTGTCGCGCGGCCGCAAGGAGGGCTCGCTCCGCTGGGACGCGGCGAAGGAGACGACCGGCGACGCGGCGGCGGACAAGATGCTCGTCCCGTTCGCGCGCGGCAAGTACGACCTGAAGCCGATCCTGGAGAAGGCCGGCTACGACTACGCGAAGATGGTGAAGCCGCTCGCCTGAGGCGGCGCAAGGCGTTTTACCGAAAGGAGAAATGGAAATGAAGGGAATAGCGTTGATCCTGGCGGCCGCCGCGGCGTCCGCCGCGCTCGCGGCTGACGAGCCGCTCGTCAAGGGACTGCTCATCGGCGACAAGGCGAGCCCGAGCTGCCGCGCCTCGAAGCTCCCCTACGCGCTGGGCATGGCGCGCTACACGATGTGGAACACGCCGTTCGACCGCGCGCTCGACATCACCGAGGCGCTTGAATGCCGCTACATGAGCCTCATCGAGGGCTCCATCGCCCGCGACGCCTCCGACGCCGAGATCGAGGCCTACAAGGCGCGCCTCGCGAAGCGCGGCATCACGGTCGACACGCTCGGCCCAGTCTACTACGACGACGAGAAGACGATCGAGGACGCGTTCGCGTTCGCGAAGCGCTACGGGATGAAGATGATCTCGGTGGTGCCGTTCGAGAAGCGCAAGGTGGACGGCAAGGAGACCCGGGTCGAGTCCGACGCGATGCTCGACGTCCTCGAGCGCATGGTGCGCAAGTACGACATCAAGGCCGGCATCCACAACCACGGGCCGGACATCCCGTACCTCTTCCCGACCGGCGAGTCGATCGAGAAGCGCATCGCCGGGCGCGACGCGCGCATCGGATACTGCTTCGACGTCGGCCACCAGGCGCGCTTCGGCGGCGGCGACCCCGCGAAGTTCATCCGCGACCACGCCGACCGCATCTACGACATCCACCTCAAGAACATCAAGATCGACCCGGTCCGCAACCTCGCCAAGGAGGGGCCGCGCGGCGAACTGGACATCCCCGCCATCCTCACCGCCCTCGCCGACATCGGCTACGGCGGCGTCTGCCACGTCGAGTACGAGAAGGACCACGGCGACAACCTGGTGCAGCTCGCCGAGTCGTTCGGCTACTACCGCGGCGTCATGGACGCGATCCGCGTGAAGCCGGTGATGAAGCCGGCGCCGGCGGACGCGAACACGCTCGCCGATGCCGAGCGCGCCGAGGGGTGGAAGCTCCTCTGGGACGGCAAGACGCTCGACGGCTGGCTCGCGGTGAAGGGCGGCTGCAAGGCCCCGCCGGAGAAGGGGTGGGTGATCGCCGACCGCACGCTCACCATGCGCCCGGTGAACGGGATCACCGACGACGGCCAGTGGTTCCCGCTGCCGCCGGAGGACCAGAAGCTCGGCGGCGGCGGCGACATCGTGACGGCGAATAAGTACCGCGACTTCGCCTTCAAGTTCGACTTCCGGCTGACCCCCAAGGCGAACTCGGGCGTCAAGTACTTCTACGACGAGAACCTGAACAAGGGCACCTGCGAGGAGTACCAGATCCTCGACGACGGCCACCCCGACTCCGACAAGGGCAGGGACGGCAACCGCCGCGTGGCCGCGCTCTACGACATCATGCCCGCCGCGGCCGACGGCGCGAAGCGGCCGGTCGGCGAGTGGAACACCGGCATGGTCGTCGCGAAGGGGAGCCACGTCGAGCACTGGCTCAACGGGAAGAAGGTGCTCGAGTACGAGCGCGGCTCGAAGGAGTTCCGCGACCTGGTGGCGGCATCGAAGTACAAGGACTGGGGCGTGGACGCCGGCGGGAAGCCGCAGCCGTGGGGCGAGGTCCCCGAGGGGCGCATCCTCCTCCAGGACCACAGCGACTCGACCGTCAGCTTCTGCAACCTCAAGATCAGGGAGCTCTGATCCGCGGCGGTTGCGGAGCGCAGGGGATTTTTGGTAAAATACAACGCAACCGGCATGTCGCCGGGGCATAAACAGGAAAACACGAAACAGCGAGGTGGGTTATCGCACAGTTCACTCGAGTCAACTACAAGATCCGCGTCCCCCAGGTCCGCGTCCTCGACGCGCAGGGGAACATGCTTGGCGTCATGGCGACGCGCGACGCGCAGCGCCTGGCCGAAAACCGGGGGCTTGACCTCGTCGAGATCACGCCCAACGCCACGCCGCCGGTCTGCAAGATCATGGACTACGGCAAGTTCAAGTACGAACAGTCGATCCGCGAGAAGCAGCAGCGCAAGGCCCAGAAGGCGACGCAGGTCAAGGAGATCAAGTTCCACCCCGGCACCGACGTCGGCGACCTCGAGCACAAGATCCGCCAGATCCGCTCGTTCCTCGCCGACGGCAACAAGGTTCGGCTTTCGCTGCAGTTCCGCGGGCGCGAGAACGCGCACCGGGACATCGGCGAGGACAAGATCGCCGAGGTGCTGGACATGATCAAGGGCGAGTGCACGGTCGAGCAGGCGCCGAAGACCGACGGGCGCATCCACTTCTGCCTGATCGGGCCGCTTAGGAAGAGCGGCCAGAAGCCCGCCGCGGCGCCGGCCTCGGCCGGCCAGGGTCAGGGCGGTGGCATCCACATCAGCGTGAGCTGACGAGGCGGTCGCCAAAGGGAGCGCGAAGGCAAATGGGAAAGTTCAGGCTCAGGGGCAGGAGGCGCCGCCGCAAGGTGCTGCGGCTTGACCGCGTCCCGATCCGGACGATCGCGCCCAACCTGGTGACGGCGATGGCGGCGTGCGCCGGCATCACCTCGATCTCGCTTTCGAGCGAGGGGAGGTTCCTGCATGCGCTCGCAGCGCTGCTCGTCGCCTGCGTGTGCGACGGCATGGACGGTCGCATCGCGCGGCTCCTCAAGGCGAGCTCGAAGCTCGGCGCGGAGCTCGACTCGCTCGCCGACTTCGTGAACTTCGGCGTCGCGCCGGCGATGTTCATGTACTTCTGGATGACCGGCGGTCCCTCCCACATGTACCTCGACGGCACGCCAGTCGCCCAGCCGCTCGTGCGCATCGTGCTCGGATGCGCGCTCTTCTACGCGATGTGCGACTGCTTCCGGCTCGCGCGCTTCAACACCATGCTCGAGCAGGAGACCGCTCCGTGGTGGCGCAACTACTTCACCGGCGTGCCCGCCCCGGGCGGGTGCTGGATGGTGCTTACCCCCGCCATCATCTCGCTCGCGCTCGACGCGAAGGGCTCGGCGCCGCGCTTCGCCGAGTTCCTGCAGAGCCCGTGGACGGGCATCTTCATGCTCCTCTTCGTCGGCTCGCTGATGGCCTCGCGCCTGCCGACCATCTCGCTCAAGCACCTGCACGTGAGGAAGAGCTCGATGCCGTTCGTGCTCGCGGGGCTGCTGCTCCTCGTGGCGTTCCTGGTCTCCAACTTCTGGCTCACGCTCGGCGTCCTGGGGGCCGGCTACATCCTCACCGTGCCCGTCTCCGGGCTGATGTTCCTCCGGACCCGGGCCAGGATGGAGCGGGCCTCGCCACTTGACGCGGACGCCGCGAAAGAGTAAAATACGCGTATACATTTAACAACCACCGAAAGGACAAACCAAGAAATGAAGACAATCCGTACGCTCTGCCTCGCGGCCGCCGTCGCCGCCGTCGCCGGTTCCATCCGCGCGCAGGAGGAGGAAATCGAAGAAGGAGCCGTGGGCTGGACCCCGATCGCGGTCTCGCTCGCATCCCCGGTCCAGTTGCCCTGGGGCCACGCGAGATGGGACGTGTTCGGCCTTGACCTCGGCATCTTCTACAACGGCTCGCCGAAGGTCTACGGCCTCGACGTCGCCTGCGCCACGGTCTGCACCGACGACTCGATCGGCCTCATCGTCGGCCCGGTGTTCAACTACGCGGCGGCCGACGTCTACGGCATGCGCGCGACGCTGATCGCCAACATCTGCCGCGGCAGCGTCTACGGTCTCGAAGCCGGCGGCTTCGGCTACAACAACTACGTCTGCGGCGCCAACATCGAGTTCCTGGGTTCGATGTGCCAGCGGCTCACCGGCGCGGCTGTCAGCCTGGTCTTTACCATGGCCGAGGAGGAGACCTACGGCTGCACGATCGCCGGCGGCGTCAACCTCGCCCCCAAGGCGTACGGCTGCCAGGTCGCGGGCGTCTTCAACATGACCGACGAGCTGCACGGCTGCCAGATCGGCCTCGTGAACTACGCGCGCGAGTGCCCGTGGGGCTTCCAGATCGGCCTCGTGAACATCATCCTCGACAACAAGATCAAGGTGCTCCCGATCATCAACGGGTACTTCTGATGGCGAAGGGGAATCCGTATCTGAAGAAGGCAACGGGGGCCGCGAAGGCCCCCGCTTCAGTTGCGGGCCGCAAGCAGCACGGCCTCGGCCGCAAGGTCGACTTCGGCGCCGCCGGGGTCGACGGCCTTCTCGGTCGGATTCCCGCCGCGCCGCCGCCGTCCGCCGGCCAGGCGCTAGAGCTGCCGATCGCGGAGATTGAAAGGAGCCCGTTCCAGCCGCGGCGCGAATTCTCCGAGGCCGAGCTCAAGGAGCTTGCCGAATCGCTCAAGAACAGCGGCCTCGTGTCGCCGCCGACGGTGCGTCGCAACGCGGCCGGGCGCTACGAGCTCATCTGCGGCGAGCGCCGCGTGAGGGCGGCGCAGCTTCTGGGGTGGAAGAAGATCCGCGTCACTTTCATCGAGGCGAACGACCTCACGGCCGCTACGATGACGACGACCGAGAACATCCAGCGCGAGGATCTGAACCCGATCGAGGAAGCCTCCGCCTACCGCGCGCTGCAGGATACCTTCAGCCTCACCCAGCAGGAAGTCGCCGAGCGCGTCGGCAAGGGGCGCGCCACGGTGGCCAACGCGGTGCGTCTTCTTGAGCTGCCCGATGAGGTAAAGTCGCTCCTTTCCCAGAACCTCATTTCCGTCGGCCACGCGAAGGTGCTGCTCTCGGTCGAGGGCGAGAAGGACCGCGTCCTCCTGGCCCGCGACTGCGTCAACAGCCAGCTCACCGTGCGCGCGCTCGAGCGCCGCGTCGCGCGCCTCCACGAGCCGGTCACGACCCGCCCCCGCGGCACCCCGGACCTGCCCGACGGCTACGTCCGCAGCCTCGCCGAGAAGATGCGCCGCCACCTCGGCTGCGCCGTCCGCGTGACGAGCGGCGTGCTGCACCCCAACGGGCGCCGCACCAAGGGCGTCGTGGAGATCGACTTCCTCGACAACAACGACCTCGACCGCATCATCAGGATGCTCGGCGTCGAAGTGGATTAGGAAAGGGGACTCGGGGATGACCTCCCTGATCTTTGCGGCGGCGCTCGCGTTCACCCCGGCTGACGCCGCCATCGCCTACTCCAACGCGGTGGAGATCGTGCGGGACTGCACCCCGCGCGACCCCGGCACCGTCCGCGGCGGCATCGCCGCCTACCGCATCCTCGACCTCGCCAGCGCCGCCGGCGCCAACGCCAGGCTCGACCGCTTTTCCGCCGCGACGCCGCGCGGGACCCGCCGCTTCGCCAACGTCGTCGCCGAGTTCGTCGCCAACCCAACCTGCGACTGGGCGGTGGTCGTCTCCCACTACGACACCAAGGCCGGCGTCGACTGCCCCGGCGCCAACGACGGCGCGTCGACTTCCGGACTCCTGACCGGACTCGCCAACGCGCTCTCCGACCGACCGTTCCGCCGCGGCAACGTGATGCTCGTCTGGACCGACGGCGAGGAATGCTTCGAGTCCTACTCCGCCAACGACGGGCTCCACGGCTCGCGCCACGCCGCGGCGAGGCTCCGGGAGTCGGGGCGGAAGGTGCGTGCCGTCGTCTGCGTGGACATGCTCGGCGACCGCGACATCCACGTCTCGGTCCCGGCCAACGGCACGGCGTCGCTCGCCGAGGCAGCCCTCCGCGGCGCCGCCAAGGCCGGGCTCGGCCGGCTCGTCTCGCGCTCCGACATGATCGTCAAGGACGACCACCAGCCGTTCCTCGACCTCGGCTTCCCGGCGATCGACCTCATCGACTTCTCCTACGGCCCCGGCAACTCCTGGTGGCACACCAAGGAGGACACGCCGGACAAGATCTCCGCCGAGTCTCTGCAGCAGGCCGGCTCGCTCGTCCTCGCCATCCTCGACGAACTTTTCCCATAACCACGACCCCCAATCCTGTTAATCCTGTAAATCCTGTCAAACAATCCTGCCATCTGAACCACGAACCACGAATTTGGTATAATACGCAAACCATGACACTGCCGCTCAGAATCGGATCGATCGTACGCCGCGCGCTTGCGCTGCTGCATCCCTGCGCCTACGGCGAACTCGCCGCCAAGGACGCCGTCGGCGAAATCTCCGCCGCGCTCCGCCGCGAGGTGGAGCTGCTCTGCCCGGATCGCGACGCCGAGAAGGTCGTCGCCGACTTCGTCGCCGCGCTGCCCGAGGTCAAGCGCCTCGTCGCCACCGACGTCGAGGCGGCATACGAGGGCGACCCGGCGGCGACGAGTCCGATGGAGGTGGTGATGGCTTATCCGGGGCTCTACGCGGTGACGGTCCACCGCCTCGCCCACGTCCTCTACAAGCTCGGGGTGCCCATCATCCCGCGCATCATGAGCGAAATCGCCCACTCCCGCACCGGCATCGACATCCACCCCGGCGCGACCATCGGCGAAAGGTTCTTCATCGACCACGGCACCGGCGTCGTGGTCGGCGAGACCACGGTGATCGGCCGGAACGTCAAGCTCTACCAGGGCGTCACCCTGGGCGCGAAGTCGTTTCCCAAGAACCCGGCGACGGGCGCGCTCGTCAAGGGCATCAAGCGCCACCCGAACGTGGAGGACAACGTCGTCATCTACGCCGGCGCGACGATCCTCGGCGGCGACACCGTGATCGGACACGACTCCGAGATCGGCGGCAGCGTCTGGATCATCGACTCGGTGCCGCCGTATTCGCGCGTCTACAACCAGCCGCCGAAGCCGGTGATTAGGCAGATATCCTGAACGCAAGGAGGGAACGCAGAGATGAAGAAGCAGGCGATGAACGTTGTCGAGAAGATCCTCGCCGCCCATCTGGTCGAGGGCGACCCGAAGCGCGACGCGGAGATAGGCATCCGCATCGACCAGACGCTGACCCAGGACGCGACCGGCACCATGGCCTACCTGCAGTTCGAGTCGATGGGCGTGAAGCGCGTGAAGAACGACCTCGCGGTCAGCTACGTGGACCACAACACCGTGCAGATCGGCTTCGAGAACGCCGACGACCACGACTTCCTGCAGTCCGTGGCGAAGAAGTACGGCATCGTCTACTCCAAGGCCGGCAACGGCATCTGCCACCAGCTCCACCTCGAGCGCTTCGGCAAGCCCGGGACGACTCTCCTCGGCTCCGACTCCCACACCCCGACCGGCGGCGGAATCGGCCAGATCGCGATCGGCGCCGGCGGCATCGACATCGCGGTCGCGATGGCCGGCGGCGCGTTCCACATCCCGACCCCCAAGGTGCGCGCAATCGTCCTCAAGGGCAGGCTCAGAAAGGGCGTCTCGGCCAAGGACGTGATTCTCAAGGTGCTCGAGAGGTTCGGCACCAAGGGCAACGTCGGCTGGATCTTCGAGTACACCGGCCCCGGCGTCGCGACGCTCGACGTCCCCTCGCGCGCGACAATCACCAACATGGGCGCGGAGCTGGGCGTGACGACGAGCGTCTTTCCGTCCGACGCGGTCACTCGGCAGTTTCTCGCCGCGCAGGGGCGCGCGAAGGACTTCGTCAAGATCGTCGCCGACAGGGGCGCGAAGTACGACGACGAGTTTGTCGTCGACCTCTCCAAGGTCGAGCCGATGATGGCCGCGCCGCACAGCCCCGGCAACGTGGTGACCGTCAGGTCGAAGCAGGGCACGAAGGTCAACCAGATCCTGATCGGTTCCTGCACCAACTCGTCCTACCGCGACATCAGGACCGTCGCCCTGTACCTCAAGGGGAAGCACGTCGCCGACGACGTCGAGGTCGGCATTGCCTGCGGCTCGCGGCAGGTCATCAACATGCTCGCGAAGGACGGGTCGCTCGCGATCCTCCATTCCGCCGGCTGCCGCATGCTCGAGAACGCGTGCGGGTTCTGCATCGGC
This sequence comes from uncultured bacterium, assembly GCA_902770045.1. GTDB lineage: Bacteria > Verrucomicrobiota > Kiritimatiellia > RFP12 > UBA1067 > UBA1067. The sequence goes on along the minus strand of CACXRO010000045.1, from coordinate 3,791 downwards.
GCGCACATGAGCCCGCGGACCGGCGCGGTGTCGCTCCGCACCAACAACCGCAACTTCGAGGGCCGCTCGGGGACGAAGTCCGCGCAGGTCTACCTCGTCTCGCCCGAGACGGCCGCCGCGTCCGCGCTCACCGGCAAGGTCGAGCTCCCGACGAGGAAGCCGGTCGCGGCGGTGCCGAGCCCGAAGAAATTTCCGGTCGACGACTCCATGTTCCTCTACCGCGCCACCGCCGGCCGCGGCGTTCCGGGCGCAAAGCTCGTGCGCGGTCCGAACATCGCGCCGGTGCCGAAGGGCGAGCCGCTCGCGAGGGATTTGAAGGGAGTCTGCGCGATCAAGGTGGGGGACAAGATCACCACCGACCACATCATGCCCGCCGGCGCGCGGCTCAAGTTCCGCTCGAACGTGCCCGAGTACGCGAAGTTCGTCTTCGAGCCGTGCGACCCCAAGTTCCACGACAAGTGCCTTGTGAACAAGGGGAAGGGCCTCGCCAACGTCATCGTCGCCGGCGATCGAGCGCATCCACCGCGCCAACCTCGTCAACTTCGGCATCGTGCCGTTCGTCTTCGAGAACCCGAGGGACTACGACCGCGTCTCCGCCGGCGACGCGTTAGACCTTAAGGGCATCCGCGCCGCGGTCGAGGGCGACGGGGTGCTGACGGTGAAAGGCGCCCGCGGGACGTTCCGGGTGAAGACTTCGCTTTCCGACCGCGAGAGGAGGCTCATCCTCTGCGGCGGACTGCTGGCGAGCCTGTAGGAGCGGCGGCGATGGAACTGGTTACCCTTGGGAACGGGCTTCGGGTGGCGCTCGCGCCGTGCGAGGCGGAGTCCGCCGCGTTCGGGATCTTTGTCGCCTCCGGCTCCAGGCACGAGCCGGCGGAACTTTCGGGCATCTCGCATTTCATCGAGCACATGCTCTTCAAGGGCACGCCCACCCGGACGCCGCTCGACATCTCGCGCGCCATCGAGGGCCGCGGCGGGATGTTCAACGCCTTTACCGGCGAGGAGGCGACCGCCTACTTCGCCCATCTGCCCTGGGAGCACCTCGACGAGGCGGTGGACATTCTTGCGGACATGTTCCTCAATGCGTCGATGCCGGTCGAAGAGTTCGAGCGCGAGAAGCAGGTGGTGCTCGAGGAGATCAGGATGTACGAGGACGACCCCGACGCCGTGGTGTTCGAGAACCTGCAGCGCGCGCTCTTCCCCAAGTCGCCGCTCGGCATCCCGATCTCCGGCTCGGCCAAGACGCTCGCGCCGCTCCGCCCCGCCGACCTCAAGCGCTACCGCCGCGGGCACTACCTGCCATCGCGCACCTTCGCCGTGGTGGTCGGCCGCTTCGAGCGCGACGCGGCGCTTAAGTCCGTAGCCTCGCACCTCGGGCGCTTCGGGAAGGGGCTGCGCGCCCCGTCCCTGCGCCGCGCCAAGGCGCCGTTCGGGCGCGTGGTCGCCTCGACCACCGCGGCGAAGGACGTCAAGCAGACGCGCTTTGCGATAGGCTACCGCACCTTCGGCTTCGCCGACCGGCGCCGGTACGCGGCGGCGGTGTTCGACGCCGTCCTCGGCCGCGGGATGTCCTCGCGCCTCTTCCAGGAGGTACGCGAGAAGCGCGGCCTCAGCTACGACGTCTCCTCGCGGATGAATTTCTTCTCCGACGCCGGGATGTGGACCGTGTCGGCGGGGGTGGAGCCGTCCAAGGAGGAGAAGGCGATCGCCGTCATCGAGCGCGAACTTAAGCGCATCCGCACCCGCCGCGTCGGCGCGGCGGAACTGCGGCAGGTGAAGGACTTCATGCTGGGGAACTTCCGGCTCGGCCACGAGAAGGTGGTCTCCAAGCTCCACTTCTACGGCCAGACGCTCCTCGCCTACGGCAGGGCGGTGGAGCCGGCGGAGCAGGTGCGCGGCATCGCCGCGGTCACGGCGGACGACGTCCTCGCGGTCGCCAACGCCATCCTCGACCCGTCCGTCCGCGCCCTCAGCCGCGTCGTGCCGCAGGATTAATCCTGAGCCACAAATTCTGATATAATGCACAAAGTGAAATACGAGAAGGCAATCTATAGTTGAGGGCTGAATGAACAGAAGGGAATTCATCGGAATCGGCGGCGGCGCCTTCGCCGCGTGGGCAATGGGCGGATGCGCGACGTCCGCCGTCGGCGACGAATACTCCGTCACCGTGCTCGGCGACATGCACTACGACGCATCGCCGAAGGAGCGGTTCCACGCCAAGGCGCTGAAATACTGGCAGGAGAAGGGGTACAAGCACCCGGCGCGGCTCAAGGAGTTCGAGCGCAACGCCAGGATGTGGCAGGACATCTGCCGGGATATCCTTGACGCGTCCGCGAAGTCGGTGCGCCCCGATGCGGCCTTCGCGCTCCAGCTTGGCGACCTCGTCCAGGGCGACTGCGAGGACAATGCCCTCCACATCGCGATGCTCCGCGAGGCGACGGACCTGCTGAAGCGGGCGTATCCGCGCCTGCCGGTCGTGTCCGTCTGCGGCAACCACGACATCCGCGAGGGCGAGGACTCGCTTGGCGCCGCGAAGCCCTACGCCGAGTTCATGACTGCGTTCGAGGGCGGGGAGCTCGCATCGCTGCTGCCGGGCGGCGTCAAGACGACGACCTTCGGCTTCCGGCGCGGCAGGGACCTCTGGCTGTTCCTCGACTTCAACTTCGACCGCCGCGACCTGCCGGTGGTGAAGAAGCTGCTTGCCGACAACCCCGACGTGCGCTACACCTTCGTCGCCACCCACGGCCCCGTGCTGCCGATGGACCTCTGGCGGTGCCGCTGGTTCTACCTTGGCGACACGCCGCTCGACGCCGAACGCCGCGAGATGCGCGCCCTGCTCGCGGAGCGCAACGCGATCGTGCTCGCCGGCCACGTGCACACGCTGGAGCACAAGGACTGGTTCGGTGACGGCGGCCGCATCACCGAGATGGTGCTGAACACGTGCGCGGGGAAGTCCTCCCCCGGCTATTTCCCGGCGGAGCCGGAGGTGGTAAAGGACGACCCCGCCGACTACGGCGCCGATGCCGACGACAAGAACGGCATGAAGGCGCTCTTCGACGAGTACCGCCCAGGCCTCAGGAGCTACTTCGCCTCCCGCGCAGTCGGCCACCACATCCTGCGCGTCGCCGACTCCGGGGTGGAGCTCGACTACTACGGACACGCCGCGCTGTCGCCGACGAAGACATTCGTACTGCGCTGAATTTGGTATAATACGCGCCATGAAGGCGATAATTCCAGCTGCCGGACTGGGCACGAGGTTCCTGCCGGTGACGAGGGTGGTGCCGAAGGAGATGCTCCCCATCGGCGCGAAACCCGCGTTGGAGCTGATCGTCGACGAGGCGAAGCGGGCCGGCGTCGACGAAGTGGTCATCGTCGTCTCCCGCGCCAAGGAGCTGGTGCGCAGGTACTTCGAGGGCGACCCGCAGATCCGGTTCGCCGTCCAGGAGGAGCAGCGCGGTCTCGGCCACGCGGTGCTGCAGGCGGAGGTGGACGACGACTGCCTCGTGCTGCTCGGCGACGCGCTCGTCCTCGGCTGCGACGCGTCCTCCGAGATGGTCGCGCGATCGCGCGAGCTCGGCGGCGCCGCGGTGATCGGGTGCGAGCGGGTGCCGCGCGAGAAGACGAGCCGCTACGGCATCCTCAAGACGGAACCGGACGGCAGGATCGTCGACATGGTCGAGAAACCGGCACCTGAGGAGGCGCCGAGCGACCTCGCGGTCGCCGGGCGCTACCTGCTGCCCAAGGCGATTTTCCCATTGCTCGCCTCGCAGACGCCGGGCAAGGGCGGGGAG
>CACXRO010000044.1 GCA_902770045.1 uncultured bacterium | reverse complement strand
GGCGCCAGCGAGCGCAATCCATCCGCCGACTGAATGGACGACCGTCGAGCCCGCGAAGTCGTGGAAGCCAAGGGCTTCAATCCAGCCCTGCGACGCCTCTCCCGCGAGCGAGCCCCACATCCAGTGGCCGCTTATCGGATAGACGATAGCCGACACGATCACCGAGTAGATGAGATAGCTCTTGAACTCGATGCGCTCCGCGACCGCGCCAGATACGATCGTCGCGGCTGTCGCGGCGAACATCGTCTGGAAGAAGAGGAACGTCCAGTCCCAGACGCCTTCGCCGGTCGAGAGCGACGGCATCCCGAGGCCTCCCCAGCCGAGCCAGCCCCCGAGCTTCGTTGCGCCGAACATAAGCGCCGCGCCGAGGATGTAGAAGCCGAGCGAGCCAGCCGCGAAGTCCATCAGGTTCTTCATCATGATGTTCGCGGCGTTCTTTGCACGGGTGAAGCCGGTCTCGACGAGCGCGAAGCCCGCCTGCATCGTAAAGACGAGTATGCCGGCGATGAGGGTCCAGACTACGTTCAGGTTGGTTTGGACTTCTGGTGCTGCTATTGCTGATGGTTCCATTTGGTTTTCCTTTCTAACGCTATCCTATTGCCGACGGGCCGCGCTCGCCGGTTCTTATCCTCACGCACTCGTCCATCGGAAGGACGAAGATCTTTCCGTCGCCGATGTCCCCCGTGCGCGCACCTTCGATGATCGCCTCTATCGTCTTGTCGATAAAGTGGTCGTTCACCGCGATTGCAAGACGCATCTTCTTGTGGAGCGTGACTTCCTCGACGGCGCCTCTGTACAAGTGTAGGTACCCGCCCTGCTTTCCGCATCCAAGTGCGTTTGTGACGGACATCTTGTATATCTCGCGGGCGAACAACGCCTGCTTGACGGCATTCAGTCGCTCTGGCTGAATGTAGGCTATGATCAGTTTCATCTTTCCTTTCTTGCGCCGCGACCATCGCAGCGTCGCGCCCCATCTAGCAAACTCCGTGCCAACGTCTAAAATGTTGGCTGATTTACTATAGCGCAGTATATCGGTTGTAATGTGACGATTTCGCTTTTACAAAATCTGTCATTCGCGTTTGCAATGGCATATTCGCCGCGCTTCAGCTGCACCATCTTCTGCATCGCGACATTAGGTAAAAAGGGTCTGTATATGTTTTACTGTATATGCTTGGAGGAATGTGATTGGATTTCGCAACACCCTCGCGGCACCTTGCGCGGCGGTTTGCGCATATCCCCCGACCAAAGGGTCCGCAACGCGGATGCCCTGGCAGGGGTGCGAATATGGTATAATACGCGACAGTTCCGCAGAGCCTGACACGAATAAGGAGAATGGGGAAATGGAAACGCGAACGATGATTGCCGCGATCGCCGCCTTGTGCATGGCGGCGGCCAACATTGGATGCGTCGCCGACCGGGCGGCCGCGAGGATGGACCGCGCCAAGCTGCTGGTCGGCGCGTACTGCCTGCAGCCCAATGCAAGGAGCGACGGCCACGTGAAGGCAATCCACGACTGCGGCGTGGACTTCATCATCGGCGTGGACGCCGCCGACCGCGCCACGCTCGACCTCTTCGCCAAGCACGGCGTCGGCGCGATCGTGAACGGCGTGGTGCCCAGCTGGTGGGGCGGCGACGGGAGAAAGGCCGGGAAGATGCGCGAGGCCAACCCGCTGGAGAAGTACGCGTCCGGCGCCGCGTCCCTCATGGACCATCCCGCGATCTGGGCCGTGGACATCGGCGACGAGCCCTCCGCGCTCGACTTCACGTACTACGGCGACGTCGTGCGGCGCCTGCGAGAGGCGCTCCCGGACACGCCGCTCTACCTGAACCTCTATCCCAACTATGCCAGCGTGGCGCAGAACACCGGATCGCAGACGGTCAGCCAGCTCGGCACGGCGACGTATGCGGAATACGTGGATGCCTACTGCCGCGAGGTGCCGCTCGACTACGTCTCGTACGACTTCTATCCCTACATGGCGCCTGCGAGCATGGACCAGCTCCTCTCCCGGATGTACGACAACTTCATCGTGGTCGCCGACGCGTGCCGCCGCACCAAGCGCTCATTCTGGTACATTCCGCAGGTGAACTCCCGCGAGGGAGTTCCCCCCGCCAGCGTGAACCAGCTCCGATTCCAGGCCAACGCCGCCCTCAGCTTCGGCGCGGAGGTCATCACCTGGGCGTGCTGGTGCAAGGGCTGGTGGACGAACAACGTGCTCGACGCGGACGGCAAGCAGACCGAGCAGTACGAGAAGCTGAAGCTGGTGAACGCGGAGCTCAAGGAGATCGGCCCGCGCTACATGCGGTTCAGGAACGTGGCGACGCGGCTGGTCGGCTTTGCCGCCGGATCGCCGCAGCGTCCGTCGCTGCCGTGCCCGGGCGCGCCCGACGACGCCGGATACGTGCGGGCCGCCAACGGCGCGCCGCTGATCGTCGGCGAAATGGCGGCGCGCGATTCAGCCAGCGGCGAAAGGGCGTTCTACGTGACCGCGGCGGACGACCCGGGCGACGCGCACAACGCCTCGTTCGACCTCGTCTTTTCGTTCAGTGAAGCGCACGTGGAGGCCTTCGGCGGGAAGGGGAGCATTCCGCTGAAGCGGCTCCCTGACGGATCTTGCTCCGTGCCTATTTCGTCCTGCGGCGGCGTCTTGCTGGTGGTCAGTCCCGCCGCCCGGTGACAACCGCGGGAAAGGGAGGGAAACGACCATGACCAGGAGGAACTTCATCGGACAGGCCGCCGCGGCGGTTTTGGTTTAACACACGGATTTGTTCGCGTCTAACGACGCTCACTTTTCGCGGCCACGGAAATGTGCCGCGAAAGCCAACACGGCCCGCGGCAAAAATGGTATAATTCACGCGATGAAACCCCATGCCAAGTCCGCGCTTGCGCTCGCCCTCGCCCTCGTGGGCGGAATCGCGGCTGGCATGCGCTGTGACGCGTCGGAATGGGTAGAGAACTCGTCGCAGACCAACCCGCGCCCTGCGGCATATACAGTAAAAGCATATACAGGAGGGTCTGACCCTTTTGTCCCTATGGCAGCAATGTTATGGTTGGAAGCATGCTGGCGCGTGTGTTTCGACACGGTGGTCTCCGTGGTCTAAATCGTGGTGAATGAGAAAAGAGGTTCCATATGGCCAATATAATACGGTTGATCGACTATGTCGATAAAAAGCGTTTTGTTTTGTACCTGATTTCGATTAGTATGTGTCTGGCCTTAGCTTACGAGGCTGCTTGCACAATTCGTGTTAAGGGCGGGATACTAAGTATCGAGTATAGTCGATTTTGGTCGTTGGCAAAAGATGTTCGCGAGTTGCCTGTGTCGGAGATAGACAATATTATTGTGACTTGGGGAGGGGGGGTAAGAGGATGTACTGGACCTCAGTTTGTAGAAATCGTTAACCGTCGTGGGGACAGGCTTGAGTTTGGCACTACGCTGAATGGTGGCGGGGCGTCGTTGGATGGGGTCGCCTATGAAGTTGAGTCGTTGCTGAAGCAGAGTATTAGAACCCATCAAGATGTTTGCCCGATTAGGGTGTTCCCTAATACAATATGGAATGGGGTCGCCTTTCTTATATTCTTATTGGGAGGCTTATTCTTTATATGGAAGAGACCTAGTGTGTAATGGGGACAGTCCCCGGGGTGTAAGTGGAGTTGGGAAATGAGCTTGACTACAAAAAAGAGAGTGGCTTTGCTGCTAATAGGGACATTGCCATTAACATGTATGTTGCTGTTTGGTTGGATGTTTTCAAGAGCTGTTGTTGGAGCTTTTGCGGCCAGAGATGAAGCGTCCTGGATGAAGGTCCCGGCGACAATATTGAAAGTGGATTCTGAGATTTATCAAGCGAGAAGGTCTGGAGGCGTCAAGCGGACATGTAAATATCGGTATATGGTTGATGGAGTGTCCTATGAAGGATCGCGTATCTCGCCTTCAATGTTAACAAGCAGAGAAGAGAATGAGATAATTGGTTGTCTGAGAGAGGGTGATGTTATCGAAATATGGGTTAATCTCCATGATTATTCTTGTGCAACTTTGTCACGCTGTGTAGGAAGCACCCCTCTAATCGTGTTTGGTATAGGAAGTTTTGCTGGCTTGTTTGCTGTAGTTTTTATGATAAGGAATAGAAAGGGTTTCCTGCGCGACATGGAAATTTCTGGTGTCGATGGGGAACTTGTGCGCTAAGACAAGCATGCCAGAATTATCGAGGAACAAAAGGGTCAGACCCTTCCGTATATGATTTACTGTATATGCTTGGAGGAATGTGATTGGTTGCGAACGCTCTCCTACCGCCGCATTTATATAAATCCGGTGGTAGGTCAGAAGCAGAAGTGATAATTTAGGTCTGACCTATTTTATCATGTTTGCAACACCCTCGCGGCACCTTGCGCATATCCCCCGAGCGGAGCGAGTCCGCGAAGCGGATGCCCTGGCAGGGGTGCAGATTTGGTATAATACGCGGCAGAAGGGGAAGGGACAATGCCAGATATTAAAGCATTATGCATGTCGATTCCGATTCCTGTGTGGGTCGGACTCGTCCTCGTGGTTGTGCTCAAGGTGTTTCTGCTTTGGTGGAACAGTCCGAAGCAGAAGGGCAAGCGCGGCGAGAAGCTGGTCGCAGGTCGGTTGAGGAAAGGGTTGCCCGACGAGTACCGTATTCTGAACGACATCTACCTGCCGCTGCCGGACGGGACGACGACGCAGATTGACCACATCGTCGTTTCGCAGTACGGCGTTTTCGTCGTCGAGACGAAGACATACTCCGGCTGGATATTCGGCGACGAGAAGAGCAAGGATTGGACGCAGTCCATCTACCATAAGAAGAGCCGGTTCCAGAATCCGATGAGGCAGAACTACAAGCACATCTGCGCACTCGCGGACAACCTCGGAATAGACAAGTCGTATTTTATCGGCGTCGTGGCTTTCACCGGAGACTGCACGTTCAAGACTGAGATGCCTGACGGCGTGGTCTATTCTCGTCGTGCAGCCGACTACATTCTCTCGCACAGCACGCCGATGATCAAGCCGGGGCAGATAGACGAACTCACTTCCGCAATAGCCGAATGGCAGGGAACGCTGAGCGAGAAGCAGATCGACAGCCATGTTGCCAATCTGCATAAGCGTCATTCGGCGGTTCGCGAAGGCGACGCGCCGCGCTGTCCGTATTGTGGCGGCGAGATGATGCTCCGCAAGCGACGGTCCGACGGCAAGTCGTTCTACGGCTGCAGGTCATATCCGAAGTGCCGCGGAATCGTCAATGTGGAGTAGGTAGGCGAGTTGTAACACTATGGGGTCGGACCCCATGGTCACTCGCTGGCCTGTGTAAATGCAAGGTTGAACTTTGGATTTACACCACAACAGGAGTCGCATTAAACATGATAATTTAGGTCTGACCTATTTTATCATGTTTGCAACACCTCCGCGGCAGATTCCGCGGCAGTTTGAACGAACCACGAATCACGAATCACGAGATTTGGTATAATACGCGGCAAAGCGAAAGGAGAAACGACATGGCTAAACTGATTCTGAAGCGGGTGCTGCCGTCCGTCATCGGACTGGCGCTGGTGATCCTGGGCGCGCTGTGGCTCTACGGGTATGTTGGCGTCAAGGCCGGCTGGATTGGGCCGACGGAGGTGCCGCAGCTCAACTCCATGTCGCAGAGCGGCGCGGACGCGGCAGGCGGCGTGGCCGCGGCGACCAAGGCCAAGCTCGGCCTCTAGGATTGTAAAAGTGAGAATTTAGGTCTGACCTATTTTCTCATGTTTACAACACCCCAGAATATCACCAGACCGAAGGGCATCCAAATATTATGCGAGCGCCGCAAGCACCTCGGGGAGAAGCTGCTTCTTGCGCGAGAGCACGCCGGGCATCAGCAGGACGTCCGACTCGGCGCGGCGGTACGGAAGCGCGCGCCTCACCGCCTCGTCGCCCTTGAAGAGAAGCACGGAGTTGCCGCGCACCGGATCGGTCACCATGAGCGCCGCGAAGTCGAGGCCGTTCGCCTTTATCGTCCGCTCAAGCGCCGCGGCGAGTTCCGCCGCATGGCGGTGGAAGACGGCGAGGTGCGACTCCTCTATCTGCGCGAGGATGAACTTGCGGCCGCTTTCGGAGTAGAGCTTCGCGTCGGCCGCCACCGCCTCGTCGGCGGACATCGACGTGAGGGGAGAGGCGACGGACATCAGCCCCTCCATTATCGCCGCGGCGGATTCGCCGCAGAGCTTCTCGAGCCACGCGCACATCGCGCGGTCGTCGTCGGTCGTCGTCGGCGACTGGAAAAGGAGCGTGTCGGAGACTATGCCGGCGATGAGGACTCCCGCGACTTCCTTCGTCGGCCGCTCGCCCGCGCCGCGGAACATCCGCGCGACGAGCGTGCAGGTCGAGCCCACGACGTCCGCCGTGTACTTGATCGGGTCCTTCGTCGCGGCAAACGAGATCCGGTGATGGTCGACGACTTCCACTACGGGGATCTCCTCAAGGCCAGGGATGCCCTGCTCCGTCTCGTTGTGGTCGACGAGTATCATCCTCGCCGGCGGCGGCTCCGCGAACGCGCGCTTGAGGACGGTGCCGACGAGGACTCCCTTGTCGTCCACCACGGGGAAGTGGTTGTGCGCGTTGTGGACCGCGGCGGTGCGTATGTCGTGGACGCGGTCGTTTTCGGAGAGAACCTGGCTGCATTGGTGAAGCGGGGCCTTGCCCACCGGGATCGAGAGGTCCGCCTTTTCGATAAAGAGCGAAAGGAGCTTCGCCGGCGACAGCATCCCGACGAACTTTCCGGCCGCGTCCTTCACCGGAAGCGACGACTCCCCCGACTCCTCGAGCTTCCTTAGCGCGTCGACGAGCGAGAGCCCGGCGTCGATCATGGGGACGGACGAGTCGACGAGGTCCCTGACGCGCACGTAGACGTCGCGCTTCGGCCTTACGCCCTTGAGGTGGAAGTGCTCGAACACCCACTTTGCGCGCGGCGGCAGACGCCCGGCGCATATCGCCTCGACGTTGCTCATTCCAGTGCGGCGCCTCAGGTCGGCGAGCGCATACGCGCTCATGACCGAATCGACGTCAGGATTCCTGTGTCCGCAGACGTATGTCTTGATTGAAGCCTGTTCCATTTTCCGTGTTCCGTTTCTCGTGTGTTGCATATTATACCAAAACGCGCCGCGGCAGATTTGTCTCGCGCGAAGTTCGCGAAGTCCGCAAAGTGGTTTGGGAATTGCGCGGCGGGCGAGATGCAGGCAGTGAGCCGAGAATTATGGTATAATATGCGGTGACATGAGCAAAGACGATTTTTCAGAGAACCTTTTTTGGGATGCAGATCCTGGCGACCTGGACCTTGCGAGGAACAGGCGCTATGTCGTGCAGCGGGTTCTTGAGCGCGGCACCGTAGCGGACATCGGCAGGATTATCCATGTGTACGGGATGTCGGATGTCGTGGCGACGGCTAAGTCGCTGCGTTCGCTTGAACCGAAGGCGCTTTCCTTCATTGCCTGTGTCGCGAACGAACCAAGGGAGAACTTCCGATGCTACACCTCGAGGCAGTCCTCGCAAGCACCCTGGATCTTCTGAATCGGATTCAGGCGATGCCTCCCGCCGCGGATATGCGGCTTGTCGGCGGCACCGCGCTTGCCCTGCATCTTGGGCATCGCAAGTCGATTGACCTGGACCTGTTCGGAAATTTTGGAGAACAGACGTCTTTCCGTGCAGAACTTCTGAGGGATGGGCATGTGGCCGACGGGGCTGAGAACGGGGCGGTGCAGACGCTTAAGGTGGACGGCGTGAAGGTCGATTTTGTGAACTATCCCTATCCGTGGCTGCAGCCATCTGTACACGAGGATGGCATTGTGCTGGCTGGGCTTGAGGACATCGCGGCGATGAAACTGTCAGCGGCCGCGAACAGGGGACGAAAAAAGGACTTCATAGACATTGCGTTTCTGCTTGACATTTATCCGCTTGGCGAAATGTTCTCGTTTTATCAGCGAAAGTTCTCCGTTTCGGAGTTCGCTTTTGCGCTACGTGGGTTGACGTATTTCGACGACGCGGAGGACGATCCGATGCCGGAGATGCTTGAGCCTATTACCTGGAAAGGCGTAAAGGGCAAGATTGAATCCACGGTTCGAGAATTCGTCAAGGGGTTTTAAGAAAAGCGGTATCAGAGGGGACAGGCCCCGAATATCGCCGAAGGTCGTCCGCACCGTAATCTCCGCGGCGGATTTGGTATAATACGCGCATTATGAGACTGAAACATTCTGTGCGGGTTGTGCTTTCCGCCGCGGCGTTGATGGCGGCGACGTGCGCGTTCGGAGGCGGGGCCGCGGGCGGCCGCGGCACTTTGCTCTTCTTCTTCAGCGACGAGGGCGTCGCCGCCTGCTCGGCCGTCATCCCGACCCTGAGCTGGATGGCCGAGAAGGCAGGCGTCGACTTCGAGAACTACGTCGCGACCACGCCCGTCGGCTACGCCAACTGCCGGATGCTGCCGTTCACCGGCAACCAGCACATGGAGCAGTTCCTCTACCTCTGCAACTTCTACGACAAGGTCGCCTACTGCGCCATCACCTCGCGCGCGGCGTACCAGTTCCGCCGCGAGGTCAAGGCGTTCGGCGGCGACGTCGTGAGCAGCCGGCGGCCGGACGAGATCGCGGACTTCTACCGCGACCTCTTCGCCTACCTCAAGCTGGAGGTCCCGGCCGAGGCCGTCGTGCTGCCGAAGCCCGGCCGCCTCGACCTCGCGCCGTTCTGCTATCCGGAGATCCTCTTCCGCCGCGCCATCGGCGTGCCCGAGGACGCGTGGGACGCCGGGCGCTTCGCGGCGCTGGGGGTCAAGTCGGTCGTCTCCGTCTTCTGCGAGCCGCCGGCCGGCGCGCTTCCGTCCGTCCGCGTCGACGCGCTTGCGGATGGCGACACCTACGGCACGGCGACGGCGCGCATCGCCGCGCGGTGGGTGGGCGAAGGGCGCGGCGCCGGCTTCATCAACCCCGGCGGCATGAAGCGCTGGACGGGCAAGTTCTGCCGCGACAGGGTGCTGGCGCTCTACCAGCCGACGAACTGGGTGGAGTACCTGCCGACGGTGGTGGAATTCGCCAAGCGCATGCACAACGACACGATCGTCGGCAACCAGTGCACCGAGCCGCCGGCGGACAACGTGGCGACGGAGTTCTCGAAGCTCGGCGTCATCATGAACCTCGTCGGGGTCGACCCGCGCCTCGGGACGACCCTGCAGACGCGGCATCCGCTGCCCGTGGACTGGCTCCAGGACGCGAAGGCGCCGTGGGAGGACGAGTACTCCGACGAGTTCCTGAAACGGAAGCTCGCCGAGCACGCGATCCCGGTCTGCTTCCTCTTCTACGCCGCGGACCTCGGGCACGTCTCGGCGCTGCCGCGGTTCCTCGACCTCATGGGCCTCGAGGGGATGCGCGCCGGCATCGCCTTCCCCGCGCTCTGGTACGACTACGCGCCCCAGCTCGTCGAGCAGCTCTACATTCCGCGCGAGATGGGCGGCGTCTTCCCGCAGCTCGAGCCGCTCCTCGCCAGCGGCGGCACGGCGGTCATCTCGGAGGCGAAGGGCTTTCTCAAGCCGGAGGAGCTGACCGCGCTCCTGGAGGACGCCTGCCGCAGGATCGAGGGGCACGTGGGCAGGCGGCTGGTGCCGATCGGCTACTATCCGTTCCAGGACTGCGACCCGTACTACTTCCAGAAGGGCGAGCCGCAGTACGAGGCCGTCGCCAAGGTCGGCTTCGACTACTACGTCACCTACCTCGACCAGAACAAGCCCGCGCGCATCGTCGGCCAGATCGGGAAGATGACCATCCTCAACCAGCAGACGCAGAAGTGGTTCCCGTGGTTCCAGGAGGAAATGGGCGACGAGCACTCGCGCGGCGAGCTGAAGAAGATGGAGGCGAAGATCGCCGCGGACGCGGACGAGTGGATCGTGATGACGTACGACGCGCCGTTCTTCGGGCTCAGCCCCATCTACCTCGGCGGCGTCCGCAGCCAGTACGACGCGACCGGTCCCGAGCGCATGGGCATGAAGAAGATCGTCGACGCGATGATGTACGTGCGCGACGGCGGCGGCGACTCGAAGCGGCTATTCCTCGTCAAGCCCCACGAACTCGCCCGCTACGCCCGCCTCCGCCGCGACCTCAGGCGAGACTGAACAAAGGGGTATAATACGCGGCAGAAGGGGGAGGGAGGATGTTATGAACAGGAAAAACCTTGCCTATGTGGCGGTCGCGGCGTCGCTTGCGGCGTTTGCGTGCGGATGCAGATCACACAGCTACCACTCGCGCGCGTACGTGACGGAACCGGTATATGTCGAGCCGGCATACGTCGAGCCGGCGTATGTTGCGCCGGCATACGTCGAGTCGGTTTACGTCGAGACGGTGGTGGTGCCGCCGCATCACCCGCACCATCATCCGATTGTGCACCCGCCGCCGCGCCGTCCCGGGCCGTCGCCGAGAAGGCCGTCGGTCCATCCGGTGCCGCCGAATCGGCGTCCGCCACCTCCGCAGCACAAGGCGAAGCCTGGTCTTGCGAGGCCAACGCCGCCGCGTCCGGCGGCGAAGCCCGGCCCTGCGAGACCAACGCAATCGCGACCAGCGGCGAAGCCAGGTCCTGCGAGACCAACGCAATCGCGACCAGCGGCGAAGCCAGGTCCTGCGAGACCAATGCCGTTTCGTCCGCCGGCGAAACCGCGGAGATAAGCATCGCCGCGGTGGATTTGGTATAATACACACTATCCGGCATGGTGTCGGGGAAAACTGAAAGGACAAAAGAAACATGAACTACTTCATTGACTGCCTCACCAAGAAATACGCCTGCTTCTCTGGCCGTGCGCGTCGCCAGGAATACTGGCTATTCGTGCTTTTCAACGCCATTGCGGGTATTATCATCAATGTTATCGGCGGTGTTCTTGCGGGCGCGACTGGCGTCGATGCATTTGCGTTCCTTGGGGCGATTTACAATCTTGCCGTCCTGATTCCCGGCTTTGCCGTGTTTTTCCGCCGCTTGCACGACACGGGTCGCAGCGGCTGGTGGTGGCTGATTTTGTTCATTCCTATTGTCGGCGTAATCGTCATTCTCGTCTTCTGCTGCCTCGACAGCCAGCCTGGCGAGAACAAGTACGGTCCCAACCCCAAGGGGCTCTGATGCCGCTATGAAGCGCGCGCGGGACTACCGCCGCGAGGCATGGAACGCGCTTGGCGAAGGGCAGTACTGGCCCTTCGTCGGCGCGATGTTCATCCTTACGCTCATTTCCTTTGTGGTGGGGATCGCGTCGATTCTGCTGCTTTTCATTCCGCTGCTATACCTGATTGGCTTCGTGTCGTGGTCTCAGAACACGATAGCGCTTGCGGCGATGCGCAGGCACATGAAGTTCGAGCTTTTTTCCTCTGGATGGGGCCATGGGTGGCATATGTTCTGGGTGCTTGGAGTCCAGTGGACGTATTTGCAGCTCTGGTTTCTCCTGCTCATCGTCCCTGGCGTCATAAAGACCTTTTCCTATGCCATGACGCCGTATATCGCGGTTGACCATCCCGACTGGACGGCGACGCAGTGCATCACGGAGTCCAGGCGCATAATGTATGGGAACAAGTGGCGCTACTTTTGCCTCAACATGAGTTTCATCGGCTGGTATCTGCTGCTCATTCCCGCGGCGTTTCTCCCGGGCGGCACCTTCGCGCAGCTCTTCCTGCAGCCGTATGTTCAGACCGCCTGCGCCGCCTTTTACGAAGACATCAAGAACACGTGGCCTGCGGAAGCTCCGTGCCGCGGCAGTTTGCGCGGGGAAATATGGTATAATACACAAAAACAAAGCGAAATGAGGTTGCAATGACGAACGCAGTAGTCACCACGGCCCTCAAGGCCATTGCGAATGAACCCGAGGCGGCGCTCACCGGCGCCGTGGCGAAGTCGGTCGAGACCTCGAGCAACTGGCTCGCGGCGCTTACCGCATGGGTGGACAAGGCGGACTCGATCGTCTGGGGGCTGCCGCTCATCTGCACCATCCTCCTGACCGGCATGCTGCTCACCGGCATACTGAGGTTCTGCCACCTCATGAACCTCAGGAACGCCTTCCGGTACATGTTCCGCACCGAAGCCGGCACCTCTGGCGACGTCTCCTCGTTCGGCGCGCTCTGCACGGCGCTTTCGGCGACGATCGGCACCGGCAACATCGTGGGCGTGGCGACGGCGATCGGCACCGGCGGCCCGGGCGCGCTCTTCTGGATGGAGGTGGCGGCGTTCTTCGGCATGGCCACCAAGTACGCCGAGGGGCTGCTGGCGGTGAAGTACCGTGAGTTCACGCCCGACGGCACCGTGCTCGGCGGCCCGTTCTACTACATCGAGAAGGGCCTGAAGGGGATGTTCGGCGTCAAGAGCTGGAAGTGGCTCGCGGTGCTGTTCGCCTTCTTCGGCGTCACCGCCGGCATCCTCGGCATCGGCACCATCACCCAGGTGCACGGCATCACCTCGGCGGCGCAGCGGTTCTTCGACCCGGGGTTTGACCCGGCCAACCTCGCGACCGGCGTGCAGCTCTTCGGCACCACCTACTCGGTGCCGGTCATGATCGCCGGTGCGGTCGTGGCGCTGTGCACCGCGCTGGTGGTGATCGGCGGGCTCAAGCGCATCGCCAGCGTCTCGACGGTGGTGGTGCCGTTCATGGCGGTGTTCTACATCCTGATCTGCGGCTTCATCCTGCTGGGCAACATCTCCAAGGTCTCGGCGGCGGTGGAGCTCATCGTGCGCGCGGCGTTCAACCCCGCGGCGTTCACCGGCGGCATGGTGGGGACGATCTTCATCGCGATGCAGAAGGGCATCGCGCGCGGGATCTTCTCCAACGAGGCCGGCCTCGGCTCGGCGCCGATCGCGGCGGCGGCGGCGAAGACCAACGAGCCGGCGCGCCAGGGACTCGTCTGCATGACCGGCACCTTCATCGACACCATCATCGTCTGCTCGATGACGGGTCTGGCGATCGTGGTGACCGGCGCCTGGGAGCCTTCGCTGGGGCTCAAGGGCGTGGACATCACCATCGAGGCGTTCTCGCGGGGGCTGTCGTTCCTCGGCCCCGGCTCGGCGAAGATCTCGTCGTTCTTCCTCATGACCTCGCTCGCGTTCTTCGCCTTCACCACCATCCTCGGCTGGAACTACTACTCCGAGAAGTGCCTCGAGTACCTGGTGGGCTCCCACCGCCGCGGCACGCTGATGGCGTACCGCCTCCTGTACGTCCTCTTCGTGGCGGTCGGGCCGTACCTCACCGTCAGCGTGGTCTGGGGCGTCGCGGACACGATGAACGGGCTGATGGCGTTCCCGAACCTGATCGCGCTGGTGCTGCTCTCGCCGGTCGTCTGGCGCACCACCAGGGACTTCCTGGAGCGCCGCGCCGCCGGCAAGACCGAGTTGTGACGCCGCGGTGGTCTGCGCGGCGGACTAATAATCGCAAGGGCGGTCTTGCCAGCGGCGGGCGCAATATGGTAAAATACAGGGCATGAGAACGAGAACAGTGATTTCCGCCGCGCTATGTTCCTTCGCGGCGGCGGTTGCCGCCGCATCTTCCGAGGTGCGTACATTCTGCAACCCGATTTCGATCGAGGACTATCCCGTGGGGCTGTTCTGCCGCGGACTCGCGAACGGCTCCAAGCCGGCGCGCGAGCCGGAGACCTGGCTGACGGTGGACGGAAAGACCGTCCAGTTCCGCGAGCTCGCCGACCCCTCGATCATCTGCGAGAAGGGCATCTGGTACATCTACCCATCGGGCGACCTCTGCTACAAGTCGACGGACATGGGCGCGACCTGGACGCACGTCCCGCTCCGCCTCAGCGGCGCCGAGGGCGGCAAGGACCAGATCAGCTACGCGCCGACGATCTGCAGGCACCGCGGCAAGTTCCTCCTCGTCGGCGGCGCGGGCCACGTCTTCCAGTCCGACTCGCCCGAGGGTCCGTTCGCCGACCTCGGTCCCCTGGAGCTGCCGAAGTGGAAGAACTGGAACTTCAACGGCGACCCGCCGGGGCTCTGGGACCCCAACTACTTCTCCGACGACGACGGGCGGCTCTACTTCTACTGGGGCTGCACGCCCACGAACGGCATCTGGGGCATCGAGATTGATCCCGAGAACCCGCTCAAGACGATATCCGAGGCGAAGCGTCTCATCCCGTTCGAGCCGCGCACGCAGCCGTGGGAGATCGCGCCGGGCAAGCATCCGGAGATGGGCTATCTCGAAGGCGCGTGGATGGTCAAGCACGGCGGCCGCTACATCCTCACCTACGCCGCGGCAGGCACCGAGAACAAGGAGTACGCGATGGGCCAGGCGGTGTCGTCCAGTCCGATGGGTCCGTTCACGAAGCCGAAGAACAACCCGTTCTTCCGCAAGACCGAAGGCTTCATCACCGGCACCTCCCACGGCTCGATCGCCCAGGGCCCGGACGGCGACTGGTACGTCGCCTACACCATCAACGCCAACTGCGTGCACTGGTTCGAGCGCCGAATCGGCTTCGACCGCATCTCCTTTGCGCCGGACGGCACCATCGCGCCGTCGTCTGCGACCGACGAGCCGCAGTGGCTGCCGCGCTTCGGCAAGGGCGCCGCGGGATGGAAGCGTCTTGTCGCGCTCACCGAGCCCGGACGCGAGGCGGCGACCGACCAGAAGTTCGGGACATTCTGGCGGGCCGAGCGCCTGCCGGCGACAATCCGCGTCGACTTCGCCGGCGCGAAGATCATGCGGTCCTGCCGCGTCATCTGGCGCGACTGCGGGCTGGACGTCGAGCGCGGCGTCAGGCCCGGCGCGTTCCAGTACCGGGTGGAGGCGCTTGCCGCCGACGGCAAGTGGAGGACCGTGGTCGACGCGTCGCAGAACCGGCGCGATCTGCTCGTCGACTACCGCGAGACCGAGCCGGTCAAGGCCACTGCCGCGCGGCTGGTCGTCCTCGGCGCGCCGAAGGGGATCGTCCCCGGAGTCGTCGACTTCTCCCCGTTCGGCGACTGATTTTGCTATAATACGCAACCAAAGGACAAAACAAGGAAAGGATGACTATGAAGAAACTGGCAATTGCCGCTCTGGCGGCGGCGGTCCTCTGCGGCTGCTCGGACAGCGGCGCGGACAAGGTAAAGATGATCACGGAGGCAACGTTCCCCCCGTATGAGTTCCTGCGCGGACACGAGATCGTCGGCATCGACGTGGAGATCTGCCGCGCCGTCGCCCAGAAGCTCGGGCGCGAGTTCTCGTGCGAGACGGTCGACTTCGACTCGGTCATCCCCGCGGTCATCTCCGGCAAGGCGGACCTCGCCGCGGCCGGCATCACCATCACCGAGGACCGCAAGAAGAACGTCGACTTCTCCGTCCCCTACGTGAAGACTGGCATCGTGGTGATCTACAAGAAGTCGGTCGGATTCACCGGCGCCGAGCAGCTCAAGGGCAAGAAGATCGGCGTCCAGGGCGGCACCACGAGCGAGACCTACGTCCTCAACGAGCTCAAGCAGGAGCCCGAGCGCAGCCGCTCGCCGGCGGAGTCCGTCGCGGCGCTCAAGTCGGGCCGCGTCGAGTTCGTCATCGCCGACATCGACCCCGCGAAGAACTGCGTGAAGGGAGAGCCGGACCTCGCCATCTCGGACTTCATCACCTCCGAGGAGTACGCGATCGCGATCAAGAAGGGCCAGCCGGAGCTTTTGAAGGCCATCAACGAGACGATCGCCGAGATCAAGGCCGACGGCCGCCTCGCGAAGTGGATCGCCGACTACACGGCCGAGGCCGACAAGCTGAAGGACAAGTAGTTTGCTGCAGGGGCTCATCGACGACTTCCAGCTCTGCTTCGTCAAGAACGGGCGCTGGGAGTACCTCTTAAGCGGCCTCGGCGTCACGCTCGAGGTCGCCCTCGCCGCCATCGTGCTCGGCCTCGCCGTCGGGTTCCTGGTGGCGGTTGTCCGCTCTACCCACGACAAGTACGGGCATTTCCCGGTCCTTAACTTCGCCGCCAAGGCGTACCTCACGATCATCCGCGGCACTCCGATGGTCGTGCAGCTGCTCATCACCTACTACATCATCCTCCGCTCGGTCGACTCGAAGGTGCTGATCGCGATCCTCGCCTTCGGCATCAACTCCGGCGCGTACCAGGCCGAGATCATCCGCGCCGGCATCGTCTCGATCGATCCCGGCCAGATGGAGGCGGGGCGCGCGCTGGGGCTTTCGTACTGGCGCACAATGCTGAGGATCATCCTGCCGCAGGCGGTGAGGAACGTCCTGCCCGCGCTCGGCAACGAGTTCATCGTGCTGATGAAGGACACGTCGATCGTCGGCTACATCGCGCTCATCGACCTTGCCAAGGGCGGCGACATCATCCGCTCGCAGACATATTCGGTCTATCTCCCGTACCTGACGGTCGCGGCCATCTACTTGGCGCTGGTGATGACCTTCACCTGGATTCTGGGCAAGGTCGAGCGCTACCTGCGCAGCACCGGCGCGGACCCGGTCCACAACGACTCGTGACTGGGGCGCGGCGGGGGCTCCTGTGAAGATCGTCAAGGCAGACGAGGCTGGGCTCGGCGAGGCGGCGCGGACGCTGCTCGCCGGCGGGGTGGCGGTGATTCCCACCGACACCGTCTACGGCCTCGCGGCGCACCCCGGCTTCCCGGATGCGGTGCGGCGGCTGTACTCGATCAAGGAGCGCGCCGTCGCCAAGCCGATTGCGCTGCTCGCCTCGGACGCGGACGCGGCGGAGCGTTTCCTCGGCGGCATGGACGCGCAGGCGAGGCGGCTCGCCGCGCGGCACTGGCCGGGCGCGCTCACGCTGGTGCTTCCTTGCGCGCGCGGCGGCGGGTTCGAGGGCGTGAGAGTGCCCGACCTCGCGTTCACGCGTGAGCTTGCCGCGCGCTGCGGCGGCGCTTTGCGGGTGACGAGCGCGAACCTCTCCGGCGGACAGCCCGCCACCGCCGCGGCGCAGGCGCTTGCCGATGTCGGACTTTCGGCGGATGTCGTCGTCGACGGCGGCGTCTCGCCGGGCGGCGCGGCATCGACGGTGGCGAAGTGCGCTGGCGGCGTCTTCGAGTTGCTGCGCGAAGGTCCGGTCAGGTTCCTGGTGCTCGCGAGCGGCAGTCCGCGCCGCGCGAAGATCCTGCGCGAGCACGGCGTCGACTTCGTGGTCGAGAAGGGCGACGCGGAGGAGAAGTCGTATCCCCACGACCCGGAGCGCACGGTGCGCGAGAACGCGCTCGCCAAGGGCGCGGCGGCGAAGACGGCGGGGCCGGTGCTTTCGGCGGACACGATAGTCTGGTTCGGCAACCGCATCTACGGCAAGCCGCGCGACCTCGACGAGGCGCGGCGGTTTCTCCGCGAGCTCTCCGGCCGGGTCCACACGGTCTTCACCGGAGTCGCCTACTGCGGCGAGGCGAAGGTGGTGCGCTCGGACGTCAGGTTCCGCGAGCTCTCGGACGAGGCGATCGGGGAATACGTCCGCCGCGTGAGGCCGCTCGACCGGGCGGGCGCTTACGACATCGACGAATCGGGCGACCTGATCGTCGAGTCGTACACCGGCAGCTACGAGAACATCATGGGGCTTCCGCTCGAGCCCCTGCGCGAATGGGGGATCGTGGAATGACGCTGAAGATTGACGGCATCGAGGTCGAGTGCATCATCGGCGATCTCCCGGAGGAGCGAACCCGGGAGCAGACGCTCGTCGTCGACGCGGAGCTGGAGATCCCCGACCGCGCGGCGGAGACGGACGCGCTCGCCGACACCGTCGACTACGCGGCCGCGGCGGAGCGGGTGCGCGCGGCGCTCAGGGCGGCGAAGTGCAGGATGATCGAGCGCGCGGCGAAAGTGGCGTTCGACGCGCTGGGTCCGGGGTGCGTACGGGTGAAGGTGGTCAAGCGCGGGGCGGTCGCGGGTGTCGCCGCCGCGGGCGCGGTCTATCCCTGCGCCGACGCGGCGGACGGCGAAACAACGGCCGCGGCCGGGCGGCTGGTGGCGGCGCTGAAGGCGAAGGGACTCAGGTGCGCGACGGCCGAGAGCTGCACCGGCGGCGGAGCGGCGGCGGCGATCACCGGCGTCGCCGGCGCGAGCGAGGTGTTCGCCGGTGGCGCGGTGGTCTACGAGAACGCGGCGAAGGAGAAGGTGCTGGGAGTCTCCGGCGAGACCCTGCGCCGGCACGGGGCGGTGTCTGCCGAGACGGCCGCCGAGATGGCGGCCGGGGCGCGGCGGCTCTACGGCGTCGACCTCGCCGTCTCGCTCACCGGCATCGCCGGTCCCGGCGGCGGCAGCGCGGAGAAGCCGGTCGGGCTGGTGTGGTTCGGCCTCGCCTCCGCCGCCGGCGTCGCCACCGAGAAGGCGGTGTTCCCCGGCAGCCGCGCCGAAGTGCGCGCCCAGGCCGTCCGTCACGCGCTCGCCATGCTCGAGTCATCTGTCGCAGGGGTTTAGTCAGACAACACCAATGCAATGAAAAGGAGGCTGAAGATGCGCGGCCGCATTCGGCGCGGGCGGCGCGGAGGCGCCGCGCCACGTCTTCTCGATGTCGTGCAAGGTGACGGCGGTGAACGGCGACCTTGCGACCGCGGAGGGACGCGAGAAGGCGATCGGGTGGTGGCGCCGGAACGGCTTCACCAAGCTCTGGCTCGAGAGTTACCGCCACGGCGAGCGCGTGCCGACCGAGCGGCTCGTGGAGGAGCGCGACGCCTTCCGCGCCGCCGGCTTCGAGGTCTGCGGCATGATCACGCCGACGATGCTGAACGATCCCGCGCCCGGCGCGAAGGAGGCGCAGATGGTCGTGTGCTGGAGCGACCCGAAGGCACGGGAGCGCATGCGCGAGGAATGTGCGCGCGCGGCGAAGGTCTTCGACACGGTGATCCTCGACGACTTCCTGTTTTCCGTGTGCGGCGACCCGTTCGGACAGTGCGCGAGGTGCGCCGCCGACAAGGAGCGGCGCGGCATCGCCGACTGGTCCGAGTACCGCCGCGCGCTGATGTACGAGGTCTGCGAGAAGGACATCCTTCCGGCGGCGAAGGCGGCGAACGGCACGGCGCACTTCATCATCAAGTACCCCTGCTGGTACCGCAACTACGCGGAGAGGGGCTACGACCCCGTGCGCCAGGCGAAGCTGTTCGGCGAGTGCTGGGTAGGCACCGAGACGCGCGACAAGAACCCGGAGCCGATCCAGGCGTGCTGGATCATGGCGTGGATGGACGAGCTGACCGGCGGACGCTGCGGCGGCGGGTGGTACGACGCCCTGGACTGCACGCCGGAGAAGTTCGTCGAGCAGGCATACTACACCATCCTCGGCGGAGCGCGCGAGTCGTTCGTCCACTGCTACGACTATCTGCTTTCAGACAACCCGGGGAGGACTCCGTTCGGGGAGAAGGCGCGTGGACCTGGCGCCTGCCGCGCGGCGTTCGAGCGCGCGAGCGGCGAACTGCGCCGGCTCGCGGACGTCGTCGCGGGCGCGGAGCGCGGTCCGTTCTCGATGGGCGGGAACGGCGTCTCGACGCACGTGTTCTTCAAGGACCGCAAGTGCTACGTCGCGCGGCTCAACACCAAGGACGTGCCGGTGGCCGGGCTTCCGCCGCATGGCTTTGAACTGAGGGAATACAGGGCAGATTGATCATGAATGGGACTGGATGGTTTTTTGCCGCCGCGCTGGCGGCGGGGTGCGCGTTCGGCGGCGGCGCCTGGGACGCGAACGTGGCCGACTTCCCGCGGCTCGACGGCGAGAAGGGCGACTCGGCGCGGATCATGCGCGCCGTCGACAAGGCCGGGACTGACGGCGTGGTGTGGTTTCCGCGCGGCGAATACGACATCGACTCGATGCTTTATGTCACCAACCGCTGTTCGCTCCTGCTGCACTCCGCGGCGCACCTGGTGGCGCGCGCGAAGATGAAGTACGTCCTGTTCTGGGACGGCGCGGCGGACTACCACGCGCTTTCCGTCTACAAACCGGACGGCTCGGTGTACGACAACGCGAACCTCTTCATCAAGGGCGGCGACATCGACGGCAACGGCCTCGCGAGCTGCCTCGCCATCGCGAACTCCCACCACTTCACGCTCGCCGACATCACCCTCCACAACGGCGTCAGGTCCGGCCTCTGCGTCACGCGCGAGACCGGCGGCCACCTCTACGAACTCGTCGCCAACAACGTCTACTGCAAGTGCACGATGAGCGGGCTCGCCGGCAACGTCGGCATCGACTGCCAGGTCGCCGACAGCCACTTCACCGACTGCATCGTGGTGGACTACACGAAGGGCATACGTTCGACGGGAGGCGCGAACCGCTTCACGCGTTGCCACGTCTGGGGCGGCACGGTGCCGCCGAAGGGGCTTGGGTTCAAGCAGTGGTCGGACGTCTACGCCCGCCGCAAGCAGCAGGAGATGGCGGGCAAGTGGACGGCGGAGGACGAGCGCGCGCACCTCGCGCTTGGCGTTCCGGAGATGCTGCCCGGCTCGGTCGCGTTCGAGTGCATCGGAAACGCCAACGTGTTCGACGGCTGCTATGCCGACACGGCGGAGATCGGCTACGACATCCACCGCGGCGCAATCGTCGTCAACAGCGGCTTCTACAACAATCCGCGCATGAACCTCCGCAAGTCGACGGCGATCGTCCACCGCGGCGGACCGCTGCGCGTGGCGTTCTGCCGCTTCAGCGGCGGTGCCAAGTGCGAGAAGCTGTACGAAGGCAGCGCGAAGGGCGTGGACTGGATCGCCAACTCGGCCGACGGCGGCGACGGCATGGCCGCCGACGCGGCGCGGCTCTTCGGCGCCCGTTAGCCTCAGCTGCTTCCAACCCAGATTCAGGCCCCGCATTTTTGCTCACACAGAGGCACAGAGGCGCAGAGTATTTTAACTCCGATGGTTTGGGCTCCCGCTACCGCTCCGCAGCTTCGCATCTCACAACCCCGCGGCAATTTCCGCGGCAGTTTTTAAACTGGGGCTCCGCCCCAGACCCCCTGCGGCGAAGCCGCAGATATAAAACAAGGTAAGAAAGGCCGTGAAAGACGAATGTCAAACGCGAAGCATAACCCATTCAGCGGAGCGGTAGCGAGAGCCACACGGATCGGAGTTTCCTATCCTACGCTGTCAATGCTTCCGTTAGCCTCAGCGCGCCCAGGCGGGCGGCGGGGTGCGGATCTCCACCGGATCGCCCGAGGCCGGGTGGGTGAACGCGGCGGCGAGCGAGTGGAGGCAGTGGCCGGTCATGCCCTCGACGGCGAAGGCGCCGTAGAGGCGGTCGTTGACGATGTGCATGCCGGCGAGCGCGAGCTGGGCGCGGATCTGGTGGGTGACGCCGGTGCAGATCGTCACCTCGAGGAGCGTGCGCGGCTCGTTGCCTTCGCGGAGGTGCGCGATCGGCAGGAAGCGGGTGACGGCCCTGAGCGGTCTCAGGCGCGCGCGGTCCGAGGGCGAGAGCCGGTTGCGGTTGGCGTCGATCATCCGGCAGAATGGCAGCGTAGGGTCGTGGGCGAGCTCGTGCTCCAGCGTGCCGCCGGCGGCGACGTCGCCCTCGACGAGCGCGAGATACGTCTTCTTCACCGACTGCGCGGCGAACTGGGCGCGCAGGCTTTCGAACGCCGCCTGGGTGCGGGCGACGAGGACCAGTCCGGAGGTGTCCGCGTCGATGCGGTGGACGGCACCGGCCATCAGGGTGTCGCTCTTCCGGCCGCTTGCGTCGGCCGCGGCGATGGTGCGGCACTCCGGGTAGCGGGCGACGACGGCGTTCATCAGCGTGCCGGTCTCGCGGCAGTCGAGCGGCTGGACGCACATCCCGGCGGGCTTGTCGAAGGCGAGGATGGAGTCGTCCTCGAACACCGCCGGCGGGCATGGCCCCGTTCCGGGCGCGACGAGGTTGTCGCTCGCCTCCAGGAGCTCCGCCACCGCGACCGTCTCGCCGCCGCGGAGCTTCGTGCCCTTGGGCGCACGGCGTCCGTCCACCAGCACGTCGCCGCGGGCGATGGCGTCCCGCGCGAAGGCGCGGGTGGTGGACGGGAACGCGGCGAGCAGGGCGGCGTCGAGGCGCGCGCCCGCGGCGGCGGTGAATGAGCGGTCGCGGATCAAGCCGGGAGGATCAGTCGTAGCGGTCCATCATCGCCGGGGAGATGGGGGCGATGCCCTCCCAGCCGCGGTTGGACGCCCACGGCAGGTTGGTGTCCTCGGCGTTGTCGGCGATGCAGCCGGCGAGCGCGGCGAGCGCCGCGGCGGCGAGCGCGGCGGACAGCGCCTTCCTGAGCGCGTCCGCCGCGGAGGATGGGGAGGAGGCCTTCATCAGTCGGCGAGGACAATGTCGCCCTCGGCCATCTTGGCCTGCTCCCACGCGCCGAGGATGTCGCAGATCGCCATGTTCTTGCCGCGGATCTCCTGCCTGAGGCGGACGCGGCCGACGAGCTCGCCGGCCTGGCCGTTGAAGCCCGGGCGCCTCACGTTGAGCTCCAGCATCGGCAGCGGGCGGGCGAGGTCATCGCCCTTGAGCTCCTTCATCGCGCTCTCGGTGAACTCGATGATGGCGAACATGCTCTCGTTGTCGACGCGCACGATCTTGCCCTTGTCGCCGACGGAGATCGCGGTGACTGCGGAGTGGGCGCCGTCGTCGGCGCGGGCGTTGATCTGGGCGATGAGGTCCTTCACGAGCTGCTTGAGCTGCTCGACCTTCTTCTGCTCCTTGGCGAGCTCCTCCTTGGCGGCCTCGGTCTCGTCCTTGGCGGTCTGGACCTCGTCCTTGAGCGAGGTGATCTCGCCGTTGAGCTCCTCGATGTTGGCCTTGAGCTTCTTGATGGTGTCCTCGAGCTGGGCCTTCTCCTCCTCGAGCTTGGCGATCTTGGCGTTGCGCTCGTCGATGGTCACCTTGTCCTGGCGGGCGACGGGCTTGAGCTCGTTCAGCTCCTTGACCACCTTCTCGAGGCGCTCGCGCATCGCGGCGAGCTGGGTGCGGGTGTCGTTGAGGCGCTTCTGCTGGTCCTTGGCGCTTTCGAAGAGGCCGTCGAGCAGCTTCTGCTCGTCGCTGCCGCGGGTCTGGGGCTGGTTGCCGTCCATCACCGGCTTGCCGGTCATCGGGTCGAGCACGTAGACGGAGCGGAGCTGGTCGCGGCTGTTCTCCCAGTTGTAGGTCTCGAGGCTGGTCTGCTCGAGCGGCGCGGGATATTCCTCGAGCAGGTTCTCCATGTCGGGCGAGTCGACGAGGCGGTTCTCGACCGGCGAGGCGTCCTTCTGGATCTCGAAGGTGGCGCTCTTGTCGGGCTCGGCCTTTTCGATCGTCCTGGCGATCTTGACGAAGTAATCCTCCTGCATCCGGTTGCGGTCGGTCAGTTCGGCGCGCTTTTCGTTGAGCTGGATCTCGAAGAAAAGTGCCGTTCCGGCGAGCGCCAGAAACAGGTATACGAAGGCGTGGAGGGCTTTGTTCATGGTTTTCGTTGAGACTCTTTGAGGTGTATGGTGAGAATAATACAAAATTTTCGGGAAAATAGCAAGGGGGGTAGGCGAAATTTTGGTGGACCGTCCGCTTTGCCGCGGCACGGAAATTTGGTAAAATACGCACCTGTGAGTTTTGAGGTCATAAAGGAGGATGCGGGTTCGGAGGCGCGGCTGGGGCGGCTCGAGACGGCGCACGGGACCGTGGACACGCCGGTGTTCATGGACGTGGGCACGCTCGGCTCGGTGAAGGCGCTCGAGCCGCGCGACCTCGTGGAGCTCGGCACCCAGGTGGTGCTCGGCAACACCTACCACCTGCTGCTGCGCCCCGGCCCCGAGGTGATCGCCGCCGCCGGCGGGCTCCACCGCTTCATGCGCTGGGACGGCCCGATCCTCACCGACTCCGGCGGCTTCCAGGTCTTCTCGCTCGCGCGGATGCGCAAGTTCACAGAGGAGGGCTGCCGCTTCAACTCCCACCTCGACGGCCACGAGTTCTTCCTCGGGCCGAAGGAGTCGATGGCGATGCAGCGCACGCTCGGCTCCGACATCGCGATGGTCTTCGACGAGTGCCTGCCGTATCCGTGCGACCGCGTGCGCGCCGAGGCGTCGGTGGCGCGCACGGTCCGCTGGGCGGAGCGCTGCCGCGGGGAGCCGCGCGCCGACGGCCAGCAGGTCTTCGGCATCGTGCAGGGCGGGATCTACGGCGACATCCGCCGCCGCTGTGCCGAGGAGCTGGTGAAGATCGGCTTCGACGGCTACGCCGTGGGCGGCGTCTCGGTCGGCGAGCCGGAGGAGGAGATGTACCGCGCGGTCGAGGCGAGCGTGCCGTTTCTGCCGAAGGACCGCCCGCGCTACGTGATGGGCCTCGGCGTGATGCGCCAGATGGCGGAGTGCGTCGCGCGCGGGGTGGACATGTTCGACTGCGTCATCCCCACCCGCATCGCGCGCCACGGCACCGCGATCACGCGCCGCGGCAACATCGCGATCAAGGCGGCGAAGTACGCCTTCGACCAGGGCCCGGTGGAGGAGGGGTGCGAGTGCTACTGCTGCCGCACCTTCTCGCGCTCCTACGTCCGCCACCTGCTCGCGTGCGGCGAGATCCTGGGCCTGAGGCTGCTCACCATCCACAACGTCTGGGCGCTCAACCGCTTCATGGCCGACATGCGCGCGGCGATCGCCGCGGGGACGTTCGGCGAGTTCCGCCGCTCG
>CACXRO010000043.1 GCA_902770045.1 uncultured bacterium | reverse complement strand
CAGCGCGCGCTCGGCAAAACTAAACGCTACCTCACAGTCGGAATTGACGCGTTCGCCCAGCTTCAGAAACTAAACTTTCGTTTAGTTTTTCAATCGACAAAATCAACTGCTGCGGCAAGTGCGCAACACACACAACGAAAACATTGCTACCAAATGGTACGTACAGGATATTGCGGCATGACGCCATCGCATGTGACGATGACCATATCACCCGTCATGGCCTGAGCAATAAGGATCCGGTCGAACGGGTCGCCATGAATCTTAGGGAGACCCTTGATACTTTCAATTGCAACAGAAGAAAGCCCCAAGACTTTGATGTCGCGCTCGCGGCACAATGCCTCAAGTTCCGGAATGGTCATGCCGAACTGAAGCTTGCCGATGCTTTGCTTTATGGCAATCTCCCAAAACGACGCAACGCTGACCGACAAATCGCTTTCACTGCGGACAATCCGCCGTGCCCGAGCAGACAGTTCCGACGGGGCGCCGAACATGTACAGCAGCGTATTTGTATCAAGGAGGTATTTCACCTGTACTCCTTGAAGCATTCCAACGGCTCGTCGAAGTCTGGAGCCATGTAGAATCCATCCTCGAAGCCGCCAAGCGGACGACCGCCAGCCTTGCGCCGCGATGAAGCTGCCGCGTTGCGTCGTGCGCCATTCGTCGCGACGGAGTTCTTCTGCCTGTATAGCAGAAAGTCAATGAACGCCAACAACTCCCCGCGGTACTGTGGGGATATCTCGGCTATCTTGTCTTCCACAATTGCATAAGGCATAGTTGGACTCCTTCTCTAAATTGGCGTATATTATATCACAATTCGGCGTATCGTTGTTGGATGAAATGAACGCTCAAACTGCCGTGCCCTTCGCCGCGCCTGTCCCACTTATTATAATATGTGGGCAAAGGTGGCAGGGCCTGGTTCTACATCAGTGTTGAGAATCCCGAGCAAGATGTGTTAGGTGTCAAACCGGACCTGCCAGGGGCCGTGGGTGCGCCAGCAGTCGCGGACTGACTCGACCGTCGGCTCCACGTAGATCGGGGTCGCCTGGTGGCGGAACCAGGTGTCCTGGCGTTTCGCCAGCTGGCAGGTGCGCACGAACTCGCGCTCGCGCGTGTCCCCTTCGCGGTAGCCGATGGCCGCCGAAGCGGTGGCCGACCAGACGGGATACTCCTCGCGCAGGCGGCGGCGCTCCTCCTCCAGCCCCTCGGCGTACATCGCGTCAAGCCGCGCGGCGATGCGCTCGCGCACCAGCGCGCGGTCGATCGCGATCACCGGATAGGCCGGCGGTGGCTGCTCCCAGCGGCGGTCGAGTCCGCGCAGCAGCGCCGAAAAATACAGCCCGGTGCCGCCGACGATGACGATCGGGCGGTCCGCCGGGACTCCCTTCGCCCACTCGGCGGCGGCGCGCAGCCACGCGCCGGAGGAAAACGGCTCGGCGGGGGTGACGAGGTCCACCCCGCCCATGTGGAACTCCTCGATCTCCTCGCGCGATGGCTTGGCGGTGCCGATGTCCATGCCGCGGTAGACGAGCATGGAGTCGGCGCTCAGGATCCACGCGCCCATTTCACGGGCAAGGACCGCCGCGAGCGCGCTTTTGCCGCTCGCGGTCGGTCCCGCCAGGAGATAGGCTTCGCGTTCCGTGTTACCTGTTGAGCGCGGAGGCGAGGCTGGCGAGGATGTCGCGCAGCGCCTTCGGGACGCGGCGGGCGGTCTTGGAGCGGACTTCGGTGTCCTTGGACGCCTTGGCGTCGTACTCGTCGTAGGACGCGCCGACGGTGGCGATCTCCTTCTTCCAGCCCTCCCTGTCGACCTTGAGGATCTCGCGGAGGTCTTCGGGGACGACCTTGAACTTGCCCTCGTTGTTCGAGAGGTCGATGTCGCTCTCGAGCGGCAGGTTTCCGATCGGGGTGACGTGCGCATGCACCTTGCCCTCGATGCGCTGGCAGATCCACTTGAGGACGCGGCTGTTGTCGCCGAAGCCCGGCCACATGAAGCGGCCGTCGTTGCCCTTGCGGAACCAGTTCACGAAGTAGATCTTCGGCAGCTTCGTCGCGTCGGGGCTGGTGCGCTCCATCTCCAGCCAGTGCTGGAAGTAGTCGCACACGTTGTAGCCGAAGAACGGCAGCATCGCCATCGGGTCGCGGCGGACCTGGCCGATCTGGTCGGAGATGACCGCGGCGGTCACCTCGGAGCCGGCGGCCGAGCCCATGAACACGCCGTGGGTCCAGCTCTTGGCCTCGTTGACCAGCGGGATCGTCGACGGACGGCGCCCGCCGAAGAGGATCGCGTCGATCGGCACGCCCGTGGGCTTGCCCTTCCAGATGCCGTCGAAGCCGGCCTTGTCCAGCACCGGGCAGTTCTCCGCCGGCGCGGTGAAGCGGCTGTTCTTGTGCGCGGCGACGTAGCCGGACTCCTTGACCTCCTTCTTGGTCATGCCCGGACGCGGGCCCATGCGGCGCTTGTCGTCGACGCAGCGGTAGCAGGGGTTGCCCTTCCAGTCGATGCCCTCGACCGGCGCGTCGACGCCCATGTCCTCCCACCAGATGTCGCCGTCGGGGGTGAGGACGACGTTGGTGAAGATCGTGCCCTTCTTGCACGACTTGAGCGCGTTCGGGTTCGAGTCCATCGACGTCCCCGGCGCGACGCCGAAGAAGCCGTTCTCGGGGTTGATCGCGTAGAGGCGGCCGTCCTCGCCCGGCTTGAGCCAGGCGATGTCGTCGCCGATCGTCTGCAGCTTCCAGCCCTTGAGCTTGGGCAGCATCATCGCGAGGTTGGTCTTGCCGCAGGCGGACGGGAACGCCGCCGTGAGGTGGTACTGCTTGCGCTCGGGGCTGGTGAGCGTGAGGATGAGCATGTGCTCGGCCATCCAGCCCTCGTCCTTCGCGAGCTTCGAGGCGATGCGGAGCGCGAAGCACTTCTTGCCGAGGAGGGCGTTCCCGCCGTAGCCCGAGCCGAACGACCAGATCTGGCGCTCCTCGGGGAACTGGGTGATGAACTTGTCCTCGATCCGCTTGGCGCACGGCCAGGCGACGTCCTTCTGCCCCTTCTTGAGCGGCGCGCCCACGGAGTGGATGCAGGGGATGAAGTCGCCGTCGGTGCCGAGGTGGCGGAGCACCGCGTCGCCCGTCCTGGTCATGATGTCCATGTTGACGACGACGTAGGGCGAGTCGGTGATCTCGATGCCGTACTGGGTGATCGGGTTGCCGATCGGGCCCATCGCGAACGGGATCACGTACATCGTGCGGCCCTTCATGCAGCCCTTGTAGCTCTTGAGCATGAGCTTCTTCATCGCCTCGGGCTCCATCCAGTGGTTGGTGGGGCCCGCGTCGATCTCGCGCTTTGAGCAGATGAAGGTGCGCCCCTCGACGCGCGCCACGTCGCTCTCGTGCGAGCGGGCGAGGTAGCAGTCGGGACGGGTCTTCGGGTTGAGCTTCACGAACTGGCCCTTCTTGACCATCATCTCGCAGATGTCGTGGTGCTCCTTCTTGGTCCCCTTCACCACCACGATCTTGTCGGGGGTGCAGACCTTGTTCCACTTGTCGACCCAGGCGAACACCTTGGCGTTCGCGAACTTCGGCGTCTTGGCCATTTTCTTCTCCTTGTTAAACTGTTGGGCGGGTCCGCCGCGGCGGACCCGCGGATGTCACTCGACGATCGTGACGACCTTGGACGACCTTGCCGTCCTTGATGAACTTCACCTTGCCGTCCTTGAGGGCGAAGAGGGTGAAGTCGCGGCCCTGGCCGACGTTCTTGCCGGGGTGGATCTTGGTGCCGCGCTGGCGGACGATGATCGAGCCGGTCTTGAGGAACTGGCCGTCGTAGGCCTTCACGCCCAGGTACTTGGGGTTCGAGTCGCGGCCGTTGCGCGCAGATGCGGAAGTAGCCATATTGTGTTTCTCCTTCCCTTACGCGATTGCCTTGACCGTGGCGACCGTCAGCTGCTGGCGGTGGCCCTTCTTCCGGCGCTCGCCCTTGCGGCGCTTCGCCTTGAAGTTTATCACCTTGTCGGCCTTCACGACGCCGTCGACCGCGAGGGTCACCTTGGCGCCCTCCACGTAGGGCTTGCCGACCTTGAGGGTGGTGCCGTCAGAGACCGCGCAAACGGTGTCGATGACTGCCTCCTGCCCCGCTTCGACCGAGAGCTTTTCAATCTCGATCCTGTCACCGACCTTCACAAGCACCTGCTTGCCGCCGGTTTCGAGAACTGCGTATGCTTCCATTTTGTTCCTTTCGTTCCCGTTTTCCATGTGGAGGGGCGTCCAATCGCCCTTCCACGAAAAACAAGGTTCGCGTATTATACCCTTTTTGCGCTTCCGCTGTCAAATCGGCGTATTGCCGACGCGGGGCGTCGGAAGTATATCAGCAGCCAACAACCAGCAGCCAGCGGTCAGTAGAGAGGCGTATCATCCTCTTTCCACTGAACGCTGATTGTTGGCTGCTGGCTGCTGGCTGCTGAAGCATTCTCTATCGCCTGGGCGACAGCACCAGCGAGAGCGCCGAGTGGTCGGAGAGGTCCTGGGCGGGCTCGATGCAGGGCTCGCCCTCGAGGACGAAGCCGCGGGTCATGATGTAGTCGAGCGCGCTGTCGCCGTGGCTGGCGCTGGGGTGGGTGCCGCGGCGCTCCGGCGGCAGCGCGGCGAGGTGGTTGTCGAAGCCCGCGCCGGCGAAGAGCCCGAAGATGCTCTCCTCGGCGAACTCCTTGCGCCAGGCGTCGGCGTTCATGTCGCCGGCGACGATCACGTAGCGGCGCTTCTTGTCCTGGCCGACGAGCTGCTCGACCGCGTGGGCGCGCTTCGTCCGGTTGAGCTCGCGGGTCTCCTTGGTGGTGGCGCCGTAGTTGGACTTGAGGTGCACCGCGTAGACGCGCGCGGTGACGGCGGGATCGAGGACGACGTCCGCGTAGGCGTAGCCGCGCGGCGGGGTCTCGCGCTTCTCGTTGCGCCAGGTGCTCCAGCCGTGGTCGACGACGGGCAGGGTGGTGGCGATGACGTCCTGCTGCTGGTCGAAGCGGTCGCGGCGGCGGTAGGCGGAGATGGAGGCGAGGCGCAGTCCGGGGATGCCGACGCGCTCGATGAGGTTGGAGGCGGAGCGCGGGCCGCGGATCTCGTTGAGGACGAGGATCACCGCGTTGGAGCCGGTCGGGTCCGCGGCGCGCAGCGAGGCGGCGAGCATCCTGCCGGCGGCCGCGGCGGTGGCGGCCTCGACGTCGGGGTGCGCACGGTGCTCGGCGCGGCCGGACGGAAACCAGTTGCCGTTCCAGGTGGCGACCGTGATCCGCTGCTCGTGGCTCGTGGCTCGCAATCCGCGCGCCGCCTTGCGCGAGCCGCGCGGCGCGGCGTCGCCGCTCGCCGCAACTGCGACGACCAGGAGAAGAACCAGCGACGAAACAAATCTCTTCATTGTGGTGTATTAGCGGCCGGGCTTCACTCCTCCGGCAGGGAGAGGAGGCGGATGCCGCGCGCCTTCAGCGCCGCAAACGCCGCGTCGCGGTCCGCCGCGCGGATCTCGCCCTGCCGCGGCTCGTTGCCGCTCGTCCGGTACTCGTAGAGAAATCGCATTGGTGCGAATTATACCATATTCCAGCGGCTATAGGGCGGTGGCGGGGATCACCGACACGTCCGGGTAATGGCAACGGGGTCTGTCCCCACAATGGCCCTGATGTGAGCAAAACGCATCCTACTTTACATTTAATCAGCACCTTACTTTACATTTAATCAGCACCCTGATTGACATTTACCCACGGTTTTAGTATTATACGCACCAATATCCCCAAAAAAGGAGAATAAATTGATGATCAAGCGGTGGCAAGAGAGCAATGTTCTGTCCACTTTGAAATACAGGCGCGCAGTGAATTTAACTGGTGCACGGCAGTGCGGAAAGACAACTTTGGCGCGAGCACTGCCGTTAGCGTCCTCAAGGCACTACACTCTCGATGACAACCAAATTGCCGAGGTTGCAAAAAGCGACCCGGCTGGTTTTGTCAGTCGCACGGACGGCGAAACCATGGTAATCGACGAAATACAAAAAGTGCCAGAACTGCTCAACTGCATAAAGATCAATGTTGATAAGGACAGCGAGCGCGGACAGTATCTGTTTACTGGCAGCGCAAACCTCCACTTCGTGAAAGCGGTTACTGATTCACTTGCCGGGAGAATCGGCAGAATCAGGCTTCGCACGCTGTCACTTGGAGAAATCAACGGTGCGCGGCCGGACTTCCTCAATACCGCATTCAGAAGGCAGTTCCCGGACGAAATCCATGGTTACGACAGACGCAAACTGATACAGCTCGCCGCACAGGGTGGATATCCGGAGACGATTGAGATGGACGCACACGAGCGTCGAAACTGGTTCACCACATATCTGAACGACTTGATCATGAAGGACGTGCGTGCCATCACGGAAATACGGAAATTGGACACGCTCAGGGACATTGCAGAGTGGCTACTGGCGCATTCGTCAAAATTCTTCGATGTTAACGAGCTCGCTGCCAAAACTGGAGTGAGCAGGACCACCGCCGAGAATTACATTGCCACACTCAAGGCAATGTATCTCTTCGACGAGGTGCGTCCATGGAGCAAAAGCGACTACAGCAGGGCGGGCAAGCGCAGTAAATTCTTCGCGGCAGATTCGGCACTTATGTCCAACATCCTCGGCTGGTCGGCAGAATCAGTTTATCTGAACGATGACATGTGTGGAAAATTGATTGAGACATGGGCTCATCAAAACCTCGCTATCCTTGTCGATCTTGATATTGATTATGAAATCTACCAGTACCGGGATTCGCAGAAGCACGAGATAGATTTCTTGATTGAGCGTTCTGATGGCGCAATGCTGGGAATTGAAGTAAAAGCCGGTTCATCGTTCAGCGCCGACGATTTCAGCCATTTGAAGTGGTTCGCGGGCAGAATGGCGAAGGGAGAGTTCACGGGGATAGTCCTCTATTCCGGCGAGCGCACGCTTCGCTTCGGCGAAGGCCTCTATGCCGTACCGCTGGCAGCACTCGGCACATGAACTTCCGAGGTTAAACCAGCCCCCCCCCCCCCTTCCACATCTCTGATTATTCAGAAAAGTAAAAACTGCGCCGTCGCCGAACCCGCGATCTCGTCGCGCGGCGCTGGCTTTCACATCTCGGGCAGAGCAAGGAGGCGGATGCCCATGCGGCGCAGCTTGTCGTTGCTCTTCTCCCAGAGCGCAACCACCTTCTCCTGCGGCGCCTTCGATTCCACCAGCGCGTCCAACTCCGCCTTGGCGCGCGTGTAATATCCGATTTCCTGCTCCTGGCGCTGCACCAGACGCTGCCCGTACCCGATGATTGACCCGCCGTCGGCCAGAAACTCGCGCAGCTCCTCCTTCATCCCCTCCACCATCGCCTTGATCTGCCGCGCCTCCAGCGAGTCGTCCTTCGTCACCGCGACCTTCCGCCCCAGCGCCTCGCGGATCTCGCGTTCAGTCGTGCTGCGCACGCTGACCGGCACCCCGGGCACCGCGAACCCGGCGAGGAAGCGCTCGCCCTCCTCAGGAAAGACGTCGCTCCAGCCGTCGAGGATTCCCTTCTGCACCACCGCCGCGTCGCCGATCACCTGCCTGCGCGTCGTGTTTCCAAACGCCGCGCCGACCTCGATCTCCTCCCTGACCGACGCGAAGAACGCGATTAGTCCGCACACCGCGCAGGCGAGCGCGCAGATGGCGATCCAGCGCTTCCCCTTGCCGAAAAGCCAGTTGAAGAAGCCCGGAGCCTCGCGCACCGCGCTCGGACGGATGCCCCGCGCCTTCAGCTCAGCGAATGCCGCGTCGCGATCCGCCGCGCGGATTTCGCCGCGCCGCGGCTCGTTGCCGCTCGTCCGGTACTCGTAGAGGAACTTCATCGCCGCGCGACGCCGTCCGCCACTCCAAACACTGGAATTTAGGTCAGACCTATTTTCCGGTGTTTGGAGATTGGTCTGGCTTCTGGTACTTGATCTTCAGCGGCTGGTCGGGGATAGCATGAACCTTGTCCCAGATCGCCTTCTGGAAGTCGTTCGTCGGCGCCGGCGCCCAGCCCTCTTCGCAGGCGCGCTTGTAGGTCGTCTCCTTCCACGGAGTGACGCCCAGCTCCGGCAGCCGCTTCGAAATGGCGTAGGCGACGTCAACGCCGAAGCCCTCCTCACGGATCATGTCCAGGTCCTTCGCCGAAAGCACGTTCCCCATCATGACCACCGGATCCATCTGCATGAACGCCGCGCCGCCGATCAGCGCAAACGCGCGCAGCATCTCCACCCTGGCCCGGTGCGAAAGCGCCTCGCCGTCGCATCCCTCGGCCAGCGGTCTGATGTTTACGACCGCCCACCTCGACTCCGGAGCGGTGAGCAGCGCCGGCACGTCGTCCGAATCCACCACCACGATCGCCATGTCGGCCTTGAGCGACTTGATCTCGCCGGACGGATTCCACGGCTTCGCGACGGTCGCCTTCGCATATTCGCAGGTGAGGAATATCTTCTCGTCGATGACTTCCATCACGCGCTTGAAGTCAGCGTCGCCGACGCGGCTCTGGGCGTTGACGAACACGAACTTGCCGTGGGCGCTGCCGGCCTTGCGGACGACGCCGCCGTAGCGGCGCATCATCATCTTGTCGTGCCGCGCCTTCGCCTCTTCGCGGGTGAGCTTCCTCGTAGGACGCGCCGCCTTCACGGCGTTGGTGGCGGCGGTGCCGTCGGCAACCGCGGCGGCGACGGGCGCCGCGGACTTTGGCGCCTCGGCATCGGCGCGAGCACCCATTCCGGCTGCGCACAGAAGGACGGCGGCGATCAACTGCATCTTCATTTGCTGTTCTCCTTTGAGTGTCTGGCGAGACGGCGCTGGAGTATCACCGAGCGCCTTGAGAAATCGGGTATCTTCCATTCGGGCAGCCCGCGGTCGCGGCGCATCTTGTTCGCCGCGGCGAAGAGGTCCTCCACGTCCTCGTCGGAATACGACGGGTCGTTCCGCGCCTTGACGAGCTCGTTCTCGAGGTTCTGCTCGATCTGCCCCATCTCGTAGAGGAACTTCGCGTGCTCGTTCATGATCTCGCTCGGCAGCTTCCCGGTCTCGCGCTGAATGGCGACGATCTCCTTCTTGAGTTCGGAGACGCCGTCCTTGACCGCGCGCGTCTCGTCGTCGTCATCAGGCAGAATGTCGATCTTCTCCATCAGCGCCGCGAGGAAGTCCGCGTCGAAGCTCGACCCGTACTCCGGCGGCGAAAGCATGAACGTTCCCGGCACGACAAACATCAGGCTCGCGATCTGGCGCTCCGACGGATGGCGGAGATAGGCGTATTCGGTCTTGATGCGGAACTTGTCCCGCGGCGGATTCTTGAGGAAGTAGACCCTCGCCTTGATGCCAGGCGGCATGTTGGTTCCGTACTTCTCCTCGTAGCGCCGAATCTCCGCCTGGTGCTTCTCCTCCAGAGTAAGCTCCTTCACTGGCTTTTCCACTTTGCTCGGACGATTCGTCGCAGCCGGCGCGACCTCGGCGATCTTGCCGCTGGACGGCTTCTCCGGTGCCTTGGGGACAGTCCCACCGTCGTCGCGAAGGAGGAAGTAGATCACAACTGCCGCGCAAAGTGCCGCGACAACCGCCGCGGCCAGCAACACCTTGGGGACAGACCCCGAAGCCGCGGGCTTAACCCCCGCGGGCTTGGCGGGGACAGACCCCGTGTTATCGCTACCATTCCATGCCATCTCAAATCTCCTTCTGAATTACAGTGCGAATTATACCATATTTTCGCGACTATATGGCGGCGGCCGGAATCACCGACACATCCGAGGTGAGCGGAATCGGGAGCTCGGTCGGACAGACTACCGCACCGCGCGACATCGGGAAGCCGAGCCCAGCCACCTTCTTGAACGACTTGATGTCGGAAAGGCCGGGGTTGGTGTTGCGCTTCACCTCCACCGGCTCCAGGACGCCGTTGCGCTCGATCAGGATGTCGATTTCCACACCCACACGGTCCCGATAGAAATACAGCCGCGGCTCCTTGCCGCAGTTCCAATACCGCTTGAGCAGTTCGCCTACGACGAACGTCTCCAGCATCGCACCCGCCATCGCCCCATTCATCAGCGTCTTCGGCGAATCCCAGCCGAGCAGGTAGCAGCAAAGACCGGTGTCGGTGAAATACAGCTTCGGGGTCTTCACTATGCGAGAGGTGACATTTCTGGAATACGGCTGGAGAAGGTAGACGAGGTTGGACGCCTTAAGGATGCCGAGCCAGTCCTTCGCTGTGGGCACCGTAATTCCGACGTCCCGAGACAGATCGGAAAGGTTGAGCAGCTGACCGGTGCGCGCCGCAACGGCCCTGATGAACTTGAGGAAGCGCTCCTCGTCGGAGACCTTCGCAAGGTCGCGAACGTCACGCTCGACGTAGGTGCCGACATAGGAGCCGAAGAACCGTTCCAGGTTCTTGACCTTTCCGGAAACAAGCGCCGGATAGCCGCCGCGATGAATTCGCGCAAAAAGCTCCGCCATCCCGGCGAAGCGTCCCGAAGCCGGCATGGGCGCGGAGGGGGAAAAGACGCCGTCATCGCTCCGTCCCAGCTCTTCGCCCTGCGATATGCCACCCAGCTTCAGAACCGCGACCCTGCCGGCAAGGGACTCGCTTATGTCGCGCATCAGGTGGAATTGCTGCGAACCAGACAGCCAGAACATGCCGTTCTGTCCGCCGGACTGGTCAATCATGGCCTTAATGGTGGGCAACAGCTGCGGCGCATATTGAATTTCATCTATGACAACCGGGGGAGGATATGCCGACAAAAACGCCTGGGGGTCGCGCCGCGCAAGATCGCGAATGGTCAATTCGTCGAGTGACACAAAGCGACGCCCAGACTCGGCGGCCTCTTTCAGCAAAGTAGTCTTGCCAACCTGTCTCGCACCAGTTACGATTAGTGCAGGAAATTCGGCAGAGGCAGATAGCACTTCGGCCAAAGCGGCTCTTTTGATTTGTTTCATGCGCGAATTATAGCATATTCCGCGTCATTGTGCAACGGCAAAAGCTGACAAATTTAAAATGGCAGTTTAAATTTGTCAGCAATTGACCAAGTCATAGTGGCTTCCATTGCCACCATGCGATTTCGTCCGCACCATAATCTCGCCGTTGCAGATTGCGCGACAAACCCACTCCTCCGCGCCCTTCTGCACTTTACTGCACATCTACTGCACAACCAGAATCGCGCTGAGACCGTTTTGCAAGGCTTTCCCCCTTCTCCTTGCGTTGTGGGCTATTCTGGCGTCGAAAGCGCCGAGAACCGCGCGCCTTTGATGGGTGCAATGTTCCTCCCGATCTCCGGTGCCAGCACCTACGATCTCCGCGAGTGCAAAATCATCGGCGATGGCGAATACTGCGACCCGGGTACGGAATTCCTTCGTGTCCTCAACCCCAACAGCCTCGTCAATGCCGCTCGCTACACCTACGTCTCCAAGGAGTGGATGATCGACAACTTCAATGATGACTCCGAGGAGTATCTTGCTCAGTTCGCTTGGGCGATTGGCTGGTGGTCCTACGATCCCGATGCTGATTATCAGGAAATCATTGAAGAGGACAATGACGATACGAATCCTCTCCGCGTCACCTCCGCCATCAACATTGGCGTCGGTACTGCCTTTATCGGTAACTTCAGCTGGGCTCATTCGCTGCGCCTCGTCTCCAACGGTGGCGTCCCGGTCACGTCGACCGCCATTGCCACCGGTGAAAACCGTGCTCCGATGATTGCCAACATCCGTCCCGTTGACACCTCGCTCTTTAACATGACCATCGCTGGTGATGATGGGAGCGGTGAATACTGTGACCCTGGCACGGAATTCCTCCGCGTCCTCAACCCGAACAGTCTCGCCAATGTCGCTCGCTATACCTATGTCTCGCGCGAATGGATGGAAGACAATTTCAACGATGACTCCCCCGAGTATCTCGCCCAGTTTGAGTGGGCGATTGGCTGGTGGAATTACGACCCCGATGTCGATTATCAGGAGATGATTGAGGATGATAATGATCCAACCAATCCGCTCCATCTCACGGTTGATGTGCCAGTTCCGGCGGGCATGGGCTTCATCGGCAACTTCAGCTGGGCACACTCGCTGAATGTCAACTTCCCTGGCGTTGTGGTTGACTAAGAAATTTGATGTTGGGCACA
This sequence comes from uncultured bacterium, assembly GCA_902770045.1. Lineage (GTDB taxonomy): Bacteria > Verrucomicrobiota > Kiritimatiellia > RFP12 > UBA1067 > UBA1067. The sequence goes on along the minus strand of CACXRO010000043.1, from coordinate 5,881 downwards.
GCGTCCAACGCAAAAGAAAGGTAAAAATAATGAAAAAGCTCGTAATAATGGCCGTTGCTGTTATGCTCGGCATATCCGCGCAGGCAGCCACTTTTAAGTGGTCGACAGCTGCTCAGCCGTATGGTCCGGCGGTTGCCAACCTCACCCCTGATTCCTCTGGCAACTACGCCTGTGGTACGGCCACTTCAGACCGTATGAAGGCAGAATCCTCCAATCAGGGCGTTACTTGGACTTATGTGATGATTTTGTCCGACGGAACAAATTCTGAAACTCTTGAAGGAACTGTTTCATCCTATTCCTCAAACAAGATTGCGCAGAATGTAACCACGTCGACTATTGATCTTCCTTCGGATGACAGCTCAATTACGCTTACATGGGATATTGTCATTACCGGCACCAAGACCACCGACGATGGAACATACACCTATGTCTCAAATCACATTATTGGAAATGGCGAATACAGCAAGCTGTCCAACCCTGATATTTCGACAGCGGTTCCTTCCTCTTGGACTGTCACGGTTCCTGGCCCGACTCCGCCAGTAGTCCCCGAGCCGACCACGGGCTTGCTCGTCCTCCTCGGCATCGCCGGCCTGGCGCTCCGCCGTCGCCGCGCGTAATCGCTTAGGCACCAGCAAAAAGACGACCCGCCCGATCCCGGACGGGTTGTTTTTTATTCTCAACCGCCGCGCAAACCGCCGCTCCTCATTCCAAACATTAGAAAATAGGTCAGACCTAAATTCTAATGTTTGGAAATATCTGCAATAAAATTCCCATCCTCCGCCTACTCTCCGTAAATTAGAAATCAGGTCAGACCTAAATTCCAATGTTTACAAGTCGCATATCACTGTGATATAATTCACGCCAATAATCCGCATTAGTTCCAAGAGGACACTGACATGGCCAACTCCAACAATAGGATCAAAGAGCACGACACTGTTCACCACCTCGTCAGCCGCATCGCTCACCAGGTGTACTTCCTCAAGGAGTCCGAGCGGATGGATTTCCTGGAGTTCGTGCGGCGCACGGCTGACTTCACCGGCATACGGCTGCTAGGCTGGTGCGTCATGGGGAATCATTTCCACATCCTCGTGTTCCTCCCTGTGCCAGAGCCTGTTGACGAGGAAGAGATCCTGCGCCGCTATGCTGTTCTCAAGGGGCGCGGAGCCGTGAACTCGGTCCGGGATTCATTTGCGAGATGGCGCATCGACGGAGAGGCTGGCGAACGCAAGGTTGAGGAGTGGCTTGACAGGCAGAGGCAGCGAATGTACAGTGTTGCCAGTTTCATGAAGATCGTCAAGCAGTGGTTCACGGCGGAATACAACAAGCGGAACGGCCACAAGGGAACGCTTTGGGAATCGACATACTACGACCGCGTGCTCATAAGGCGCGAATCCGACATGGCGAAGTGCCTCGCCTATATCCATCTCAACCCTATCCGCGCGGCGGCGTCAGACCGGTTCGACGGCTATACGTGGAGCAGCTACTCGGCGTTCAAGAAAGGCGATCCTACTGCAACGGCCGGTATGTGGTTTATCTATGGCGAAGACGTTCCGGAAGGAGAAATCGCGCTGCGTCACGAGAAGTTGATGGAGGCGTTGCTCGAGGAGGAGAAGCGTCGCCGTGCGGAGGAGATTGCGCACAGGCGCGCGGCGGGCTACGAGGTGCCGGCGGATCCGCTGACGACCGAGGCGCTGATTGCGCAGCGAGCCGCCCATATCGCAGAAGTGCAGAAGGCGCTGATGCAGACCAAGATTGATCTGAATAAAGAACAAAGGCGCGCACCAAGGAAGCTGCTGCGAGAAGAAGAGGCGCTGTCCGTACTGAAGGCGAACCCTGAAATGGATGTTCCGCAGTTGGCAGAGCATATGCAAGTTGCCATCAGCTCGGCATATCTAATTCTTTCGCGGATGAAAAAGCGCGGAATCGTCGAGCGCGACCGGAGAAAGGGCCTCTGGACATTTCCAAACATTAGAAAATAGGTCAGACCTTAATTCTAATGAATATCGCGGAAAGTGCCGCGCAAGGTGCCGCGGAAAACAAAACACCCGCAGGGAGCTGCGGGTGTTTGTGTGTGCTAGGCGCAAACAGCGGGAGACGCCGTTGCGCTGGGGCGATTACGCGCGGCGTCGAGGTAGAGGCGGTCGTTTCAAACATTAGAAAATAGGTCAGACCTTAATTCTAATGAAATGGGATTGCGGAAAATCAAAGACCCGACCGACGAATCGGACGGGCCTTTGGTTTGCTTTAGCAGGCAAACTTACGCGTGGCGACGGCGGAGCGCCAGGCCCGCGACGCCGAGGAGCACGAGCAAGCCCGCGGTCGGTTCGGGGACAACCGGCGGAGTCGGGCCAGGAACCGTGACGGCCCAGGAGGTAGGGACATCGGTAGAGAAGTCTCTTGCGGAGAGTGAGGAATAGTCCTTACTTCCGGTTAGATGATCTGAAACATATGTATATGTTCCAGCCTCTGTGGTCTTGGTGCCTGTAATAACGATATCCCATGTAATGGTCCGAACTTCGCTTTGATCAGATGGAATGTCAATTGTTGATGTAGTGAAGTTTTGGGCAATCTTGTTGGATGAATATGTAGCAATCGTTCCTTCAACAGTCTCGTTATTGGTCCCGTCGGACAGAAGCATGACATAGGTCCAGGTTACGCCCTGATTGGAGCCTTCCGACTTCATACGGTCGGCATTGGCGGTGCCGACAGCGTAGTTGCCGGAGGCGTCGGGTGTCAGGTTGGCCACAGATGGGCCATATGCTTGGGCACCTGTATTCCATTTCCAAGTTGCAGCCTGCGCGGACACGCCGAGCGCAGCAACAACCATCATTATTACGAGTTTTTTCATTTTATTCCTTTCTTTTGCGTTGGACTCTGTGCCCAACATCAAATTCTTAGTCAACCACAACGCCAGGGAAGTTGATATCCAACGAATGATAGGGGCTGAAGTTGCCGATAAAGCCCTTGCCAGCTGGAACCGGTACGTCGACCGTTAGGTGGAGCGGATTGGTCGGATCATTGTCATCCTCAATCATCTCCTGATAGTCGGAATCAGGGTCATAAGACCACCAGCCAATTGCCCACTCAAACTGAGCGAGATATTCGGGTGAGTCATCATTGAAGTTGTCTTCCATCCACTCGCGCGAGACGTAAGTGTAGCGAGCGGCATTGGCGAGGCTGTTCGGGTTAAGATCGCGAAGATATTCCGTTCCCGGGTCGCAATATTCGCCATCTTCACCTGAAATAGTCATATTGAAGAGCGAAGTCGCAACAGGGCGAATGTTTGCAATCAGCGGTGCATAGTTACCGCCTGACGAAATCCCAGTCGACGTGATCGGCACCTCGCCATTTGAAATGAGCCGAAGAGAATGATATGGGCTGAAATTACCAATGAAGGAATTGCCGACACTAATGTTGATCGCAGAAGTGACGCGGAGCGCGTTCTCTTGATCATTATCTTCTTCGATGATTTCCTGATAATCAGCATCGGGGTCATAACGCCACCAGCCGATTGCCCAAGCAAACTGAGCGAGATACTCCTCGGAGTCGTCATTGAAGTTATCAATCATCCACTCCTTTGAGATGTAGGTGTAGCGGGCCGTATTGGCGAGGCTGTTGGGGTCAAGAACGCGAAGATATTCCGTCCCCGGATCACAGTATTCGCCGTCGCCAGCAATCCTGCATTCGCGGAGATCGTAGGTGCTGGCGCCAGAGATTGGGAGGAACATTGCACCCATCAGCGGAGCGTAATTGTTGGCGCTTTCGACGCCAGAATAGCCCACAATGTCAGACGGCGACAAATCGGCTGATTATAGGGGCTATGATCAAATTTCACGTGCAGTCAAAGTGCAGTAAACGGCAGTAAAATCGAAGGTCCGCGGCAGTCTGCGCTGCGGTTTGAGCGGCACCTAACGCGGCAGATTGCGCGTTCATGTGATTATGGTGCGGATGAAATCGCGTAGGCGGGGCTGCCACAGGTCACCAAAGTAACATCCCCCTTGCATTCATCAGCAAGAATTTGGTAAAATTCACGCGACGAAGGCCGAAAGGCCGGGGTCACCGAGATGCGGGGAAAGGACTCCGCGTGAGTGGCAGGATTCGCGTCCCGCCACTCTCTTTTTATAATCTGCTATGGGGGTTCAGATGACGAAGTCAGAACTCCAGTTCTTTGGCGGTCAGCGGAAATTTCGCCACAACATCCTTCGCTATATCAAGGCAAAAGAACTCCCATAGCCCCCAAACAAGGTGTGGCAGGCAATCTAGATGGCGATTTTGGGGGGACAGTCCCCCACCCCAGATTTTTGTGACATGTGGATTATCTTTTGGCATAATCAGTCCGAGAAGAGAAGGTGGCGCTAATTACAGGCTGGCGATCTTTTCGACCAATGAGTTTGCCCAGGCTATGGCTTCGTCAACTGTGCGCGACACACCATGCTTGAAGTTGGCGTCATTGTACGCCGTCTCCCAGTCCGTTCCCTTGATGACTTTGGGTGGCCATGGCTGCATCCGCCGAAACGAAAACAGCCTTTTGCAGAGCTGCGCAACCTTGGCGAAATCGACTTGCGAATGTTCGACGATGAGCTGAAGGTCGATAAGGTCGTGGGCGCGGCGTGAGTTCGGCTCCGTGAGACCATGCAGCTTCTGGGCAATCTGGTACTCGCATTTCATCAGCGGGACCGCGTCCGGGACAGGGAATCCAAGCGAGGTGAAGATCTGCGCCACTTCGTCGGACAAGGCGAAATCAGATTCATCTGCATCGCCCAGTTCATTGAATCCAATTTCAAGGTCAACAGTGCACCACGCCTGTCCGTTGTATGCCAACCGGACTGCGTATGGCTGCATGACGTATTGCGGCGGAACATTCCTTGGCTTTGCCGGATTGCGCTTCACGATCGTTCCGGAGAATCCGCACCAACCGCCCCTTAGACTCTGGGACAGATTCTCAATGAACTCAAGGAGGTCGCCCTTGCAAGCGGTGTCCAAATCCATCGTCGCGCGCGTGAGGCGAATGCCGTACCGGAGCTTGAGGCCGCTGCCACCTTTCACCACGCCGCCATTGAGCATTTGCCCCACTATGGCATTCGCCATGATGCTTCTCGTCTCGAGCGTCTTCTCGTAGTTCCCGAAGAGTCTTTCGATTGCGCGATCCAGATTTGCGCGCGAATTCGGCCTCTTAGTCATTCTTGTACAACTCCTTCAAGGTGCTGTGGGCTTCAGTTTCGCTGATAAGCCCCTGGCTCTTGGCCGCCTCTACAGCCTCCAAGAGTCGATCGAACATCAGTATGTGCTGACTGGAGAGAATTGCGTTCTGCACAGATTGCGCCCGAATCCCTCCGACAGAACCGACCTCGTCTGCTTTTACGCCGTTCTTCAAGATTATACCCTCCGGAAGGCTGCCTCTGAACCTTGTAGGTGTTGCGACATATATCTTGGCAGGATCGGTAGGGCAAAGCCGATGGGCTTGGAGGACAGATGGTCCCCAAAGGTAAGCGTCTTCGCCGACCCTGGCAACGGCAATGGCTTGTGCATCCAACCCATCGGGCTGAGGCACATATTTGTCTATGCGATACAAACCATGCGCCACTCTCGTAAGTCTTCCACGTTTGGCAAGACCCAAGATAGCGGAACCGGAGATCCCCAGGCTTTTGGCCTGAGAAGATCTAAACAAGCCATAATTGCCTATGGCTTCATCAAATATGGTATCGTATGACTTCACGGTCGGTAGTATATCAAAAATGACCTGTTTGTGTCAACGCGGCCAATGAATAGTGTCACAAACCGAGCGTTTTCGCTTGGTTTGTGACATGCGGAAACGCATTCTCAGTTGATTAGGTTCTTTCGGGGGCTGTTATCTTTGGAGTTACGCGATTTCGTCCGCACC
>CACXRO010000042.1 GCA_902770045.1 uncultured bacterium | reverse complement strand
CGGCAGCCAATTCACCCGACCGCGGACTTCCGATTCACGGAACTTTTTCATCTCACTATACAGCGAACCGTCAGAAGCACAGCCAGAGGCCAATATACAGGCGACATACACCGTGCATAACATTGGCCAAAGCTTGCCTATCGCCTGTCTGCAGCCGATAAGCGATTCAGCAAGGATACCGACAACCGCTTTCATATCACGCACCCCTGTTCACCAGCAGTCTTCACTGGCTAATGATGATGACGATGATTTTCGATCCTGAAGCATCTGCCTGCACACTGCCAACCAAACTGTCTCCTGCGCCAACAGGAACGGTCCCGATCACCTTGCCGCTATGGACAATATCAAAATCATTATCAGATTTGGACTCTTCCACGAATGAGAACTCGCATTCCACGCCCAGCACATCGCCTTTGCTTTCGCCTATTTCTATCCTTTCGCCAACATCCCTTGATGTGAATTTCTTTTGTTTTACAGGATGATCACCTGATATAACCTCACGGGGATCCCTCAAGATAGACGTAAGGATATGAGACCAGAGCGGCTCGACATCATGACTGCGGAATTTCTCAATCAGCTCCGCCTGAGATGCGGCATTGTAAACCGCCTTGTCGAACACGACCGCCGAAACCCTCACGGAACTGGCGCAGCCGCGATTCAAAGCCTTCTCCGACGCGCAGCCGACAGCAAACACTATCAACAATGCCGCAAGTGACCTGACTATCATTTCAAACTCCTTTTAGGTTTTCTAGATTGATGAACATTATACCACACTCTGCGATTGTTCGACAACTTCCCAGTGGCCGTTTTTGTCGGCACCAATGCGGCAGATTTCGCCGGACGCCTGAAGTTCCTTTATCTTGCGGGCGATGCTGCTTTCAGACACTTGAAGAAGCTCTGCGAGCTCTAAGTACGTCATAAACGGATCTGCCTGTAAATTGGACTTTATTTGCAGTGCAAGCGACCCTTCGCTCACATGATTTACACTGTCAGAAACAGCCTCTATCTTTAGCAAATCATCTGAACGATCGCCAAATTCAAGAATTTCAGAGGCTCGTTTCTGCAAGAAATCTTCAATTGCATGTAGACGATCAACTGGCAGATTGTAATACTTGTGATGTTTAAACCGAAATCCCCTTAGACGCTCAAGGCACGCACGCATCCCTGCATTTATGCCGCCTGGGAACCCCAGCCACTTGTCATACAAGGCAGGAGCTACGCGGTTGACAAACTTGCGTAAGTCATTGAACTCGTCATGCCTCTGGCCAGGGCAAAACATTGCAAGCGAGAAAAGTCCGTAGCCGTTATCGAATATGGGCGCGGCTCCGACAATCTCGTTTGTATCGTTGTCGACGAGATAGCCAAAGTTGCCCATGTGCCGGTCAGTGTTGAAGATTACGGCATCAAAGAAGAAGATATCCGCAAACCGAGGGTCGGCCAGCGCCTCGTCGCGCGACACGACACGTCCCGCCGGAACATAGCCGTACCTGTCGCTGGTGAAAAGCGGACAAGTGGAGCAAAGTCGGCCTTTGAATTTCTCCAGCCCGTATGCGACATGGTCAAGCCCCATCGCCTCGGCTATCTGCGCAGCATAGAACTCGGAATACGGCTCAAACCCGGCATTGGCCGCACCTTCTGTTCCGCCCTTGTATAGAAACACCCCTTCGTCGCGCCTGCGCCAGCACTTGGCGAGCATTCCGTTCGTCGTGAACTCTGGGGACGTGGTCTCTTCCCTCGCAGGATTGAACTCACCGCGGAAGCCACCGGTAAACGCCATCACGGCAAGCGTCTTGGAGAATGTGTTGTCGTAGAGATTATAATCTTTCCACGAACCTCGGAAGCCGTCAGGGACAACCCAATAGACATCGTTCAGCGAAAGACCCTTGCACATCTCGATTATGGCGCGGGTATCCTTCTGCATGATGCCGAGATTGCCAAGCATCATCTGGATGTAGTGACGGTGTTTCGGCACCGTGCGCCGCGTGAGCCAGGTCCAAAGCGTCTCGTCGTTCGCGACGCCGTGCATTTCAAGCGGAAGAAACCTGCGCTCCGCCTCGTTTACGGAGACGACACGAACGCCCTGCGGCTCGACCCATTCAAACCGCAGCAGTTCCCGATCTCTATGCCTTAGAACCATCGCCTGATCCCCTTGTGCGCGTATTATACCACATTCGCCGTAGTGAGATTACGGTGCGGACGAAATCCAATCCCCCGCGCGCAGAATCTACGCGAAGTAGTGGTTCTGGGCTTCGAGGCGCCGGCGGAGCTCGGCGTAGGGAACCGCCCCTACGTCGCCCTTGGTCGCGTCGAGCGCAAGTGCCGCGGCCGTGCCCGCGACCTGGCCCGAAACGATGCAGTTCGGCATCATGCGGATGGTCTTGACGTAGTCCTCTTCCACCGAGATGCAGAGCCCGCACGCGAGGACGTTCGAGAAGTCGACCGGCACGAGCGCCCCGTAGGGAACGGCCCCGAGTCCGTCGAGTTCTCCGTGGACCTCGCCGCCGAAACCGTGCTTCATGCTCGCCGCGTGCTCGCCCCACTGGCGGACGAACGGCATCACCGGGTCGTCCGGCATGGCCGACGTCGTCACCAGCCGCTTGTCCACCGTCGCCCGGCCGACGATGTGGCGGCCGGAACGAGAGCCGATCTGGTGGATCGCCGTCACGATGTAGGCGTCCTCGAAGCCCTTGAGTTCGCGCTTGTAGCAGGCGAGGAGCTCGAAGTTCCGCCGCCTCATCTCGGCGTCCATCCGCGTCATGTCGCGCGAGTCGCAGCTGTTGCCGTTGACATATCCGCTGCACAGCCCTATCGCCAGACCCGTCCAGATGTTTTCTGGCAGCCGCTCGCGGTGGTTGTGGTAGAGGTCGTTGTAGATGCGCTGGTTCTCCTTGTAGACCTCTGGCGTGTCGTGCGGCCCCGGCGAGAGCGTCGCCCAGATCGACTTGTGCATCGTCTTGTCCGGCGGCGCGAGGCGCGTCTTTCCGCCGGCGCGGTGGACGAGGTGCGCCGCGCCCGTCGCGTCGACAAACACCTTCGCACGGATGGCGCGCGGGCCTTCCAGGCAGTCGACAATCGCCGCCGTGATGCGCCCGCCGTCGCGCACAACACCGGTCAGGTGGGTGTAGAAAAGCTTCTCCACGCCCGCCTCGTCGAGAAAGTCGTGGTACGCGACGCGCATATCCTCGATCCGCGAGCGCACGCGGTCGAGAATCGGTCCGTCGCCGACAGGACGGCTGTAGTCGGGCTGGTAGCGTTCGTCGTGCGTCAGGAACCACGCCGCGCCGCGCTTCGCGAGGCGGCGCATGAACTCGTCCGCGATGCCGCGCAGATACTGAACACCCTTGTAAGGATCGAAGAAGAAAGTCGGCGAATTGCAGTTGGTCCCGGCGCCGCCCGGGTATCCGTAGTGCTCGACGAGAATCGTCCGCTTGCCTGCCCGCGCCGCGGCGACCGCCGCGCCGACGCCGCCCGGCCCCGCGCCCACGACGCAGACGTCGTAGTCGCCGAGCACCGGCACGTCCTGCGAAACGCGCACCGCGCCCGCGGGGGCCCCGGCCGAAACTCCGGCGGCGTCCGCAACCGCCGCACCACCGCCAGCGATGGCCAGCATGCCGCCGGCCCGAATGAAGTCTCTTCTCTTGATGTTCATGTTCCCTCTGTTTCCTTTGTCAATTGTCAGAAGTAGCCGCCCTTGTCGATGATCTCCGAGATGGTGTCGCCCTGGCGCACCCAGGAGAAGATGTCGACCTCGTTGCGCTCGATGCCCTCGGCGCGCAGGAGAACCTCGTAGGCGATCTCGCGCGGGATGCAGATGACGCCGTCGATGTCGCCCATGATGATGTCGCCGGGCCTGACCGTCACCTTGCCGATCCTGACCGGCACCTGGTAGTGGGTGATCATGCAGCGGCCAAGCGAGCCGTTGGAGACGCGGTACTTGTAGAAGACCGGGAAGTTCTGCTCGAGGATCTGCTTGGTGTCGCGGATGCCGCCGGCGATCACCGCGCCGCGGATGCCCTTGGTGATGGCGGTCGCGGTCATCACGCCGCCCCAGAGGCTGGCCTCGACGTCGTCGGATGTGTCCCAGACCACGACGCCGTTCGGCTTGAACTCGTCGAGCATCTGGGCGCGGAAGGTCATCTCGCCCTCGATCATGCAGTTGGGCGCCGACTTCACCGTGAACGCCTCGCCGCAGACTACCATCTCGTCGCGGAGCGGCATGATCTCGTGCGGGAGGTTCTGGTCGAGAAGCGTGAACTCGCGCATCACGTCGTTTACGCAGCCGGTGTAGAGCTTCTCGAACCGCTCGCAGAGCTCCTTCACCGGAATCGGGAACTCGTTCGTGGGGATGTGCTGCCGCTTGGCGATGAGCCGGTCGAGCTTCATGAGCCCCGCCTCCTTCGCCTTGGTCTTCATGTCTGCCAGTGATGCCATTTCGTTTCCTCCTTTGTGATGTTTTTAAGCCGCAAAGATCGCAAAGATCGCAAAGACTTTTAGGGTTTGTCTCGCGACAACGCCAACTTTCGGCACTGAAATTTCTCTGCCCCAAAGTTTATGACGAGTCCATACTCGATCTTCATAGCCTTCAGATAATTGAGGCATTGCGCCATATGCGCCGGCAGTAGCGTCGAAACCGCCTTGAGCTCAACAACTATTCCATCAACGATCATATCTGCAATATAATCCCCAAGCACAAACCCATCTTCATCCACAACCTGCACGGGAACCTGCCGTTTGACGTCGTGACCTGACTTCAGAAGCCGATGCGCCAGACCGTTTTCGTAAACTTTCTCCAAGTAGCCGATTCCAAGATAGACATGAAGATCGTAAGCCGTCTGCCGGATAATGTCGCAAAGTTGTCTTGACTCCTCTTCCGTCATTCCAACCTCCTTAGCATTCTTTGCGTCCTTTGCGTTCTTTGCGGCTAAAAAAAAAATCACCCCGGAAGGCCTAGTCCGCCGTCGACCACGATCGTCGCGCCGGTGATGTAGCGGCCCGCGTCCGAGGCGAGCAGCAGCGCCGTGCCGGCCGCGTCCTCGGGCATGGCGTAGTCGTGCATCGGTATCGCCGCGGTCACCTTCGGGCCGTAGACCGGGTCGGCGAGCGCCTCGACGTTGCGGTCGGTGTAGAACACGCCCGGGCAGATGTTGTTCACGGTTATCCCTTCGGACGCTACCTGCCTGGCCACGCTGCGCACGAGGTTCTCCTGCGCGCCCTTGGAGGCGGAATAGCCGATCATCTCGGGATGCGGACGACGCTCCTGCACCGAGCCGACGACGATGAGCCGGCCCCACTTCTGCGCCTTCATCTTCGGATAGCAGCGCTGGAACATCCTGACGGTAGCGAAGAAGTTGACCTGCATCTCCTTCCGCGCCACGTCGAGCGGAAACTCCGGCCAGGGGAACTTGTCCTGGATGGACGCGTTGGCGACGAGGATGTCGGGCATCGACCCCTCCGCCTCGAGCCGGTTGAAGAACGCCTCGATCGCCTCGGGGTCTGCAAGGTCGCACACCTTCGTGTTGTGGCGGATCACCTTCGCGCCGTATTCCTCGAACGCGTCGCCGATCGCCTTGCCGATTCCGCGCGTCGACCCGGTGACAAGGGCGACTTTCCCCGTTAGGTCAAACTTCTCCTTTAGCATGTCGTTTCCTTTCCGTGCTTGCAGGCGTCCAGGATGTTCTTCATTCCACCTCGACGAACTTGCTGCGATCCTTGCCCTCGGCGTCTTTCCACGAAAGGCGGTAGCGCCCCTTGAAGCCGCGGAACGCGACCTTGCCGCCAGATGCCTTTGCGGTCGTCTTGGTCTTCCATTCGCGGTTGATGAGGTCGTCGAGCGCGTCGTATGCGGGCTTGTGCTTCAGGTCGGTCGTGAAAAGCCCGGAGACAAGCGGCTCGCACTTGACGCCGCCGCCGTCAACCGTGTTCCACCAGGTGATGCCCATTGTCTTTGGATGGGAGAACCACGCGCGGTAGATGTTGCGCGTCAGGACCGCCTGTATCATGCGGCTGCGGTCGTCGGCGCCAGGCGATGTGATCGTCACCTCGGAGACATGCAGCGGACGGCCTGTCTTCGCCATCATGTCGAGGCGGCCACGGATGTCGGCTGGCGTCGATATCCAGCTGATGCCTGTCTCGCCGAGCGCGAGGCGCATGCAGTCGTTGGTGTTGAAGAGATGCATCTGGCAGCCGACGATGTCGATCTTCGCGCCTTCGTCGTCAAGGTCCTTCACTTGCGCGAGGAAATCGGGGCTGATGTTGTAGTCGTTGATGGCGAGATTGGCCTTGGCGGGGAATGCCTCCTTCGCGTCGAGAAGCGCGTGGAGCGGATAGTCGCCGGGCATGAGGCCGTAGCCGCTCTTCCAGACGGGGAGCCCCGTTCGCGACTTGCGGTATGTTCGCCAGTCGACGGAAGATTCGTTCACGACGTCCCAGCTGTCGACGACTTCGCCGAAGTCGCGCGCGACGTCAAAGACGCGCTTGCGGAATATCTCCGGCATGCGGCGGACGAATGTCGGCGCCATTGCCGCGATCTCAGCCTCGGAGAACGACTTGTACGCGTTCGACCAGCAGGCGCGCCAGTACTTGTTGTAGCCGCCGTCCCAGTTGTCGGTCTTGGGAAAGTCTTTGGCGTCGCTGCGCGGAATCCCGATGGCGTCGAACGCGCGCTTCTCGCTTTCGGGGCAGTACCAGTCGTAGATCCAGTTCGGCTTGGCCTTGCCCCAGATCAGGATGTGGCCGTGAATCGCCACTCCGCGCGACCTCAAGTAGTTGACGGCGGGCGCGGGCGCGGGGCGGCGCCAGAACGGATGCTCCATCGCCTCGGCGCGCGTGAGCGAGTTCCAGAACCGCGCGGTGTCCTCGTAGTCGCCGAATGCGCGGAAGCGTCCGGGCACTGGCTCATACTCGCGCCAGTAGAACGCGACGGTCGCCTGGTTGAAGATTCCGCCCTCGCCGTAGCTCGCCTTGTAGGCGTCGTTCCACTCCTTCTTTCCGAGCTGGTCGAAGTTGAAGATATGCGCGCCGAAGCGGAACGCGTGGCCGATCTGCTCGACCTTCACCTCCGCGCCGTCGGGAGCCGCGACTTCGAACGTCGCATCCGCCTTGCGGTTCCGCTCGATGTCGGCGTCGATCTTCGCCTGGACCTCGTCGTTCCAGATGCTCCAGTACTTCTCGCTCATCGCCGCGCGGTCGACCTTGAATTCCGCCTGGGCGGCCAGGGCAAGTGCAAGCGCAACAGTTGTCGCCAATGTCGTCTTCATTTCGTGTCCTTTCGTGTTTTGTTGCTTTTTGTTTAGCTCCAGCGGCGGTCGTTGGACCACTCCTTGTCCCATTCCTTCGTGGAATTCCACGGCGGCGGGAAGTCGGCGCAGGCCTGCTTCTTGATGAGCTTTTCGTTCAGCTCGTCGATGCCAAGGCCCGGCTTCGTCGGAACCTTGATGAACCCGCCCTTGTAGGACAGCGCGGGCTTCACCAGGTCGCCCCACCACGGAACGTCCACGGAATGCAGCTCGAGCGCCATGAAGTTGCGCGTCGCCGCCGCCACGTGCACCGCGGCAAGGCAGGCGATGGGCGACTCGGCCATGTGGATGTTCATCTGCACGCCGTAGTCCTCCGCCATGTCGCCGACCTTCTTCGTCTCCATGATGCCGCCGCAGGTGAGCAGGTCGGGATGGACCACCGCGAGCGCATGCGATTCCAAGAGCGGCCTGAAGTCCTCCTTCAGGTAGATGTCCTCGCCGGTGCCGAGCGGAGTCGTCGTCGCGGCGTGGAGCTGTTTCCATTGTTCAGTGTTACGCCAGGGAAGAACATCTTCCGCCCACGAAAGATGGTATTTCTCGAGGCGCCTGAGCAGCTGCACGCAATCCTCGTAGGGAATGTGCCCGAGGTGATCGATGGCGATGGGCACCTCCCAGCCGATCACTTCGCGCACGTCCGCCATGTACTTCTCGAGATAGTCGAGGCCGGTCTCGGTGATGTGGATGCCGGTGTGACCGTGTGCCGTCGTAAAGAGCTCAAACGCCTCGCCGCGCATCGACCTGGGGTCGATGGAGCCGTGCGGCGTCTGGACCACGTGCTTCATCTTCCGCATGTAGTCGAGGTAGCCCAAGGGCGCGATCAAAGCGTTCTTGACGTTCGTAAGGAGCTCGATTCCGAGGTCCATCTTGAGGAAGGTGAAGCCCATCTTCATGCGCTCCTTCAGCGCCGCGCCCATGTCGCGCCCTCCGCCTTCGGAGTCGGTGTCGCAGTAGCAGCGGATTTCGTCGCGCCACTTGCCGCCGAGAAGCTGCCAGACCGGGACGCCCCACGCCTTGCCGCAGAGGTCCATGCACGCCAGCTCCACCGCGCAGACGCCGCCGGCCTGCCGCGAGTCGCCGCCGAACTGCTTGATGCGGCGGAATATCTTCTCGACGTTGCACGGGTTCTCGCCGATGATGCGGCTCTTGAGCATCGCCGCGTAGGTGCGGGAGCTCGCGTCGCGCACCTCGCCGTAGCCGACCAGCCCCTGGTTCGTGTAGAGCTTCATCAGCGTGCACCGCTTGGGCGCTCCGTCGATGTCGGCGAAGCGCATGTCTGTGATCTTCAGCGTCGCCGGGTTTACCTTGTTGATCTTCATGTTGCCTTCTCCAAAATTACGTGTATTATACCAAAATCCCCGGCCGCCATGACGTCCGCCGCCCGCTAAAGGCCCTGGAACCGGTGCTGGCGGCCGTTGCGGATCAGGCGGGCGGCGGCAGCGGCCTTGAAGCGCACTTCGCCGTCGGTCGAGTCGCGCAGCGCGTCAAGAAGCGCGAGCGCCTCCTTCGTCCGTCCGAGGTTGGCGAGCGCGTAGCCGAGGCCGAGCCGTGTGTTGAGGTCGGAATGGGCGCGCGCCGGGACCTTGAGCGCCGCGGCAAACCTGCGCGCGGCGGATTCGTCGTCCCCTTCCGCAAGATCGGCCAGACCCAGTGCCTCGAGCATGAAGCCGGTGCGGTCGAGCGCCGCGTTCGCCGCCACCGCCGCGCCGAGCCGCCGCACCTCCGCCACATCGCCGGGCGCGCAGCGGAGCGCGAGCACGTACGCGAGCGCGTCGGCCGTGCGCTGGCTTGGACGCAACTCAAGGCTGCGCTTGAGCATCGCCACTCCCTCGTCCATGCGTCCGAGCCGCGCGCAATACTCGCTGCCGACCACCCGCAGCGCGCGCCAGTGGTCAGGATCCTTCGCCAGCGTCCGCGAAAAGGCGGAGTAGTCGTCGCGGTACGAACGCGCGACCGCGACGGTGAACGGGATCATGCAATCCAAAACAACAACAAGCACAACAAGGCAAATTGCCCCCGTGACCAGTTCGCGCAGGCGCGTACGCAAGCCCAGGGGCGCGACCGCAAGAACCAGCGAGACCGAGAGCGCGGGGAAATAGGTGTAGCGGTCGGCGTAGGCGTGGTCTCCGTTGACGGTGCCGAGGACGCCACTCACCGGGCCAATCGAAAAAACCGCCCATGCCGCCGCGAGCCAAAGCGCCGCGCGCAGGCGCGAGCCTGCAAAGCGCAGGGAAACGGCGAAAAGCGCCAGCACCAAACCCAGAACGGAGAGCGCGAAAGCGCAGTCGAGCGGACAGCCGCCGAACACCGCCCGGTAGTCGAACCGGATGCCGCCGGGCGCGACGACATGCCAGAGATACATGCCCGAGGCCACCGCCGCGTTGAGAACGCGCCACCACAGCGGTTCGCCGAAGACATCCAGCCGCTCGTGGTCGATCGGATTGGACTGGCAGTAGAGCGTGATCGCCCCGACCGCCACCGCCATCGCCAGCATCGGCGCATAGCGCCAGATCCGCCGCGGAAAGTGCCCGGCGAGCGCCCACTCGAGCGCAAAGGCGAGGAACGGAAAGCACACCGCCGTCGGCTTGGAAAGGCAAGCGAGAGCGCAGCAGGCGGTGGCGAGGAAGAAGGCGAGGCGTCCGCCGCGGCGGACGTGCTCGGTCCAGGCAATCAGCCCCAAAAGCGCGAAGAAGGTCCAGAGCACGTCCTTGCGCGCGGCGATGTAGACGACCGCCTCCGCCCGCATCGGATGGAGCGCCCAGAAAAGCGCGGCGGCGAGGCAGGCGAGCGCGGTTTCGCGGGGGGACGCCTCCGGCGCGAAGACGGACGCGAGCCGCTTCAGAAGCACAAACGCCAGCGCCGCGTTAGCCGCGTGGATGGCGACGCAGACGGCGTGGTGAACCGCCCAGCCGCCGCCGAAGAACGTGATGTCGGCCATATAGGAGATGAAGGTGAGCGGCATCCAGAACGCATCGTAGCCGAACTGCGAAAACGCCGCGGCGACATTGGCGGCGGAAAGCCCGCCGCGGACGAACGGGCAGCCGTAGATATATCCCCAGTCGTCCATGCTGATGTGGCCGGTGGTGACGCCGGCGAAAAACACCAGCGCGGCGGCGACAGCGGCAAGGAGCGGCGGAAGAAAGCGCATATAAGACTTACGCCCCTCCGCGTCGGCGGTCGCGTGCGGCGTACGATTCAAGCGCGCGATCAAAGTCGGCCTCGGAGAAGTCCGGCCAGAGCGTGTCGGTGAACCAGTATTCGGAATAAGCGCTCTCCCACAGCAGGAAGTTGGAGACGCGGCATTCGCCGCTGGTGCGGATGACGAGGTCCGGGTCGGGAACGTCCGGAGCGTAGAGGTGGCGGCGGAAGGTCTCCTCGGTCACCTGCTCGCCGCGCGCGACCGCCGCGTTCGCCGCGTCCACGATCTCCGCGCGGCCGCCGTAGGAGATGGCGACGATCAGCTGGCGCTCGAAGGCCTCGGTCTTGCGCTCGAGCGACTCGACGATGGAGAGGAGCTTGGGGCTCAGGTCGCCGCGGCGGCCGACCATGCGGAAGCGCACGCGGTTGGCCACGAAGTCGCGCTCCTTGGTCTTGAGCATCCGCGCGAAGAGCGCCATGAGACCGTCCACCTCCGCCTTGGGACGCTTCCAGTTCTCGGTCGAGAACGCATAGACGGTGAGGTAGCGGATTCCCCGCTCGCCGCACCAGTCGAGCACCCTCTCCAGCGTCTTCGCGCCGGCGCGGTGGCCCTCGCTCCGCGCCTTGCCGCGCGCCTTGGCCCAGCGCCCGTTGCCGTCCATGATGATCGCCACGTGCTCCGGCACGCGCCGCAGGAATCTCATCGCCTCCATGAAGAACCTTTCCGGGGTCGAAGCCCCGCTTGTAACCCCGAGCCGTCCGACGCCGGAGAAGTCGAGGCGCGAAAGCCCTTCCATGTCCCCGGCCGTAAACACCTTCGCGCCGCAGCCCTCCGCCACCTCCGCGAGCCGTCGCGTGTTGGAGGACGTCTTCGAGCCGAGCACCAGCACTCCCGCGCCCGGCCCGGCCCCGCGGCAGAAGCGACGCACCGCGTCCTGGCGGTCCTTCGTCGCCCCGCACACCTTCGCCATCGTCTTCACCCGGCGCGCGCGGGCGAGCTCCGCGACCGCGCGCTCCACCTCGTCGGAGTTCATCGTCGTCTGCGCCACCACGCCGAGCGGCGCCGCGCCGCCCTTCGCCTTCGCCGCGGACACGCCCTGCGGACCGACGAACGCGCGACCGCCGGCGTCCTCCACCTCTCCGACAATCCCCCTCACCTCCGCGTGCGCGGGATCGCCGAGGACGCACACCTCCATCCCCTTCTCCGCAAAATCGCGCGCAGAACGGTGCACCCGGGCGACAAATGGGCAGGTGGCGTCCACCACCTTGAGATCGCGCCGCTCCGCCTCGGCGCGCACCTGCGGCGACACTCCGTGGGCGGAAAAGACAACCGTCGCGCCGCGCGGCACGTCGGCGACGCGCTCGACGAACCTGAAGCCGAGGTCCCTGAGCTCGCCGATGACGATTTCGTTGTGGACGAGTTCATGCAAACAGTAGATCGGCGAGCGGTCGCCGGCCGGACGCGACTTCGCCAGCTCCAGCGCCCTGGCGATCGCCCCGTTCACCCCCGCGCACATTCCGTGCGGCTCGATTGCCTCGACCTGCATCGCCGCCATCCGCCTCATTTCTCGCGCCTGGCGTCCTCGAAGGCGCGGAAGCGCGCGGCAAACGCGGCGACGGTCTTCTCCAGCGCCGCCTCCGCGTCCACGCCGAGGTCGGCGACGGACTTGACCGCGCGGAGCAGGAACTCGCCGGGATCTCCCTCCACCGGCAGCGGCTTGATGTCCTCGGTGTAGCCCACGCGCGCCGCCTTCTCCATCGTGCGCCGCGCCTTCAGGAGCGCGGGCAGGGTGGACGGCACGCCGTCGAGCGCGCTGCGGCGCTCCTCCTTGCGGTGCTCGGACTGCTTGATGCGCTCCCAGTTGCGCAGCACGGTGGCTGGATCGTCCGCCACGGTGTCGCCGAAGACATGCGGGTGGCGGTGGACGAGCTTGTCCGCGACGGCGTTGGCGACGTCGTCGAAGGTGAACTTCCCCTCCTGCTCGGCCATCACCGCCTGGAACATCACCTGCAAGAGCACGTCGCCCAGTTCCTCGATGTGGTTGTCGACGTCCTCCGGGCGGTCCATCGCCGCCAGCAGCTCGTACGCCTCCTCGAGGACGCAGGGCTTGAGCGTTTCCAGGGTCTGGACGCGGTCCCACGGGCAGCCCTTTTCGGGGTCCCGCAGCCGCGTCATGATTTCATGTAGCCGTTCGATTCCGTTCATGGGGCGTATTATACCACACTTCTGCCCCGAATGCCGTCGTGTGAAATCGTCATCGTCAGTGGATGGAGATTACCGTGCCTGGATGGTAAACAGGCTTGGAGGCAAGAATCGCCGTGCCGTTGCCGCCGCGACCGCCGCCGAAAGCCGTATAGTAACCGCCGCGCAAACTGCCGCGGAGTCCAGTAACATTCATCCAAGCATATACAGTAAAACATATACAGTTGCTGACCCTTTTGTTCCCAATCTGTGTGTACTTGCTCGTTCTCTTTTATGCCACAATCCAGCGTCCGAATTTCTTGCCACCCTCACGCTTGATGAGATTGGCATCCCTCAACTGACGAACGATCTTCTCAATCGCCTTTACCGTCAATCCCAATGCATTAGCAAGCTCAGCTTGCGTCAAATCAGGCTGCTTGCGCAAAAGGCACAATACCTTATCCCTACTTTTATCCCTACTCTTAACCCTACTTTCTTCCCCTGCCTCATACGCTTCACCCTTGGCCTTCAGTGTCCGAAGAATCTTGTCAAGCATGAACTCAATGAACGGAGCGATGTCCATGTCGTGTTCTTCAACCGCCCGTATCGCTGCATAATACTCCGACTGATGCGCCCATACGATGTTCTCAATTGGCGCACCATAAAAGAGTGGATTCCACGAGCCGAGCAACACGGTCTGCCAAAGGCGTCCAGTGCGCCCATTGCCGTCTGGAAATGGATGAATGTCCTCAAAGCACCAGTGAAAGACGCAACTCTTTATAAGCACTGGCTCATCGGAATCGGCAAGCCACGCAAACAAGTCATCCATCAGTCCTGGAACGAGTTCAAAACGCGGAGCAAGATGCACGACTTCACCCGCGCCATTCATCACCCCCACGGCACACTTGCGGAATTCGCCCGGACGCTCAACAAGCCCCTTCGTCATCAACGCGTGCGCCTTTAAGAGATCCTTAACCGAATACGCATTGAACGACTCGATCTTCGCATAGGCGCGATGGGCACCTTTCACCTCGTCAATTTCGCGCCGCGTTGCCGCCACGCGCTTCCCCGCCAGCACGGCTGTGATCTGCTCCTCGGTCAGCGTGTTTCCCTCGATGGCCGTCGTCCCACGAATCGTACGAATGTGATTGAGCTTTCTGAGCCGCACGCCATCCGGCCCCTCCATCACGATTTTGTATCGTTCTAATGCGGCGGCAATCTCCATAATGAGCCGCATCGCCTTGCCGCTCACCGTAAACTTCGGAATGTATTCGATCTTCTTCATCCTTTACCTCCGCTTCAAATTATATCACACAAGCCACACCCAACGTCCGCCCGGTCGAACTCATCGCCCAAAAGTCGCTTGCAATTTGCCTCCAAGCGGGCAACGATCTTCCCAACCAGTCCGCACAACAAACTATCCACAACTGCGGCAATCGGCCCGGCATCAGTGCTCAATGCCGATGCATCCATGCTTCTCTCCTTTTGAGGTGCGCTCGTTCTTTGCCGATGCTGGCCCCACGGAACCGAAACCAAATCTTCCACAACTTGTGGAAGATTTTCGGCAATCTGAATTGCCGAACTCCCGTAGTCGACTTCTAATCCACCTGTTTTCGCCATCATACCGCCGATTTCTGCACCTTTTGACAATTCGCCAATTTGAATTGGCGAATTCGGCTCAAGCATATTCCACGCTTCATAAAAAGCACGCATATTCTTTAGGTTGGAAGTACCGAACCCTCGCAACCCCGGTATCTCCACCTTCAAACGTTTACTAATCCCGTCAATAACAGCCTCGCCCCAATTTCGCTTGCGCGACCCATTTGAAATGAACCGCCCAATGCCGTAGTAAAGCGCGAGCTGCTCCTGATTTACCCCTTTCGCAGCACGTGCCTGACTCTGCAAGATCGCGGTCTTGATGACAGAAACCGCATCCGACAGTTCAGCAGGATGCTCCTCTTTTATTTCAATCTCATTATCCATATTCAACGCCTCCTTGCTCCAGCGGCTTAATCATCGACTTGATGAATGCGCTGGATGATTTGTCCAAACTCTCTTTCGATCTTCTTCATCTTCAACCATACTTTCAAATTATACCATCATTCGGGCTGCCGCCAGCACGACCGACTTCCCCGTCCCGGCCTCGCCCGACACATAGAAATTCCCGTCCTGCGCCTCTGGATAGATGATGACACATGGCACGACTGCCGAATCCTGCTCTTCAGCATCTTGGACTCCAAGCCAAAATAGTCAGGAGCTCCATGTCCCCAATTACATCCAAGTTTCCAGTAGTTCATCTCTTTCTCTCCTTAGCCGTCGCGATGACAAGATGATCCACAACATTGATGTCAAAAAGTTTGGCCGCGTCAATCACCCGTTTCGTCAATTCAATGTCTCCACGGCTTGGGGTTGGATCGCCAGAAGGATGGTTATGCGCCAACATAATCGCCTTCGCTCCCCATCTGACGGTCTCCTTGAAAATGTCCCGCACGCAGGCCGGGGCATAATCATCCGAACCGATGCTCATGCGTATCGGCTCGGACAGCGGATGGTTTTTGACGTCCAGAAGCAAGACGAACATGCTCTCCTTTTCTTCTCCGGGGCGAACCACCGCCCTGAACAACCTGAATCCGTCATCCGGCGTTATGACAGAGGATTTCCGCATCTCTTCCGGCGACATACGATTCGCCCGTCGCCCCATCTCAAAAGCCGCGGCAAGTTCCAGACACTTCACCCGGCCGATTCCGAGTATCGGTCTATTAGGATAATCCTTATTATGTTTCTTGATCCGCTCCTCAATATCGCGCCAATCAGACGAAATAAGCTTGTTCAAGGATCCAAATGCATCAAGCAACCGCCGCGAAAGCTCTCGGACATCACAACCCGCGGCACCTGTCTTCAGAATAATCGAAAGCAACGCCTCGTCCGGGATTGTCGACGGATCTGCCGCGCGTTCCATCAAGTCACGCGGCAACAGTTCCGACGGCAA
>CACXRO010000041.1 GCA_902770045.1 uncultured bacterium | reverse complement strand
AATTTTACGAAGGAGACCATAGACAACATGAAGATCGCAATCGGTTCGGATCACGGCGGGGTGGAGCTCAAGGCATTCCTCGCGAAGGAGCTCGCGGCGTCGGCGACGGTGTTCGACAAGGGCCCGGCTGGGCGGGAGAGCTGCGACTACCCCGACTACGCGGCGGCGGTGGCCAGGGAGGTCGCCGCCGGCTCGGTGGATTTCGGCATCCTCATCTGCCGCTCGGGCATCGGCATGGCGATGGCGGCCAACCGCTACCAGAACGTGCGCGCGGCTACGTGCGCGACGACCGAGGCGGCGACGCTCACGCGCCAGCACAACGGGGCGAACGTGCTCTGCCTGGGGGCGGACACGGTGTCGGCCCAGTACGCGCTGGAGATCGCGAAGGCGTTCATGGCGACGCCGGTGGACATGGACGAGCGCCACGCGCGCCGGCGCTGGAAGCTCGAGCGCGCCGAGCGCCTCTCCGACTGCTCGGGGCTGATGCGCGACGACCCGGAGGTTTTTGCCGCGATCGAGGCGCAGACCAGGCAGGAGGACGCGGAGATCAACCTGATCGCCTCCGAGAACACGTCGTCGCGCGCCTGCCGCGAGGCGGCGGGGTCGGTGCTGATGAACAAGTACGCCGAGGGGTACCCGGGGAAGCGCTGGTACTCGGGGTGCCTCCCGGTCGACGCGGCGGAGGAGCTTGCGCGGCGGCGCGCCTGCGTGCTCTTCGGGGCGGATCACGCGAACGTGCAGCCGCACTGCGGCTCGGCGGCGAACATGGCGGTCTACTTCGCGACGATCAAGCCCGGCGACACGATCATGTCGATGTCGCTTGACCAGGGCGGCCACCTCTCGCACGGCTCGAGCGTGAACTTCTCGGGCAAGATCTACAACATCGTGCCGTACACGGTCGACCCGCAGACGGAGATGCTGGACTACGACGCGATGGAGCGCCAGGCGATGGAGGTGAGGCCGAAGATCCTGCTGACCGGCGCGTCGGCGTATCCGCGCACGATCGACTTCAGGCGCATCCGCGAGATCTGCGACAAGTGCGGCGCGATCATGATGGTCGACATGGCTCACATCGCGGGGCTGGTCGCCGGCGGCGCGCACCCGTCGCCGGTCCCCTACGCGGACTTTGTGACCACCACGACGCACAAGACGCTGGGCGGCCCGCGCGGCGGCATGGTGCTCTGCAAGGAGAAGTGGGCGAAGGCGCTCGACTCGGCGGTGTTCCCGGGCATGCAGGGCGGCCCGCTGGAGAATATCATCGCGGCGAAGGCGGTGGTGTTCCGCGAGTGGATGTGCGAGGCGAAGAAGGGCTACGCCCAACAGGTCGTCAAGAACTGCGCGGTGATGTGCAAGACGGTGCAGGACCGCGGCTACCGGATCGTCTCGGGCGGGACCGACAACCACCTCTTCCTCGTGGACGTGAAGAAGTCCAAGGGCATCACCGGCAAGGACGCCGCGGCGGCGCTCGACGCGGCGGGGATCATCGTGAACAAGAACACGATCCCCTACGACACCGAAAGCCCGTTCAAGACCTCTGGCATCCGCGTCGGCACGGCGTCGGCCACCACGCGCGGAATGAAGGAGCCGGAGATGATCAAGATCGGCACCTGGATCGCGGACGTGCTGGACAACATCGCCGACGAGTCCGTCCAGGCGCGGGTCAAGGCCGAGGCGGCGAAGCTCGTCGCCGGCTTCCCCGTGCCCTGAGATGGCGAAGGTCGCGACAGTCGGGGTGGTGGGGCGCACGAACGCCGGCAAGTCGACGCTCGTGAACGCCCTGGTGGGCGAGAAGGTGTCGATCGTCTCGCCGGTCGAGCAGACGACCCGGAACACGGTGCGCGGCATCGTCTCCGAAGAGCGCGGGCAGCTGGTGCTCCTGGACACGCCCGGCCTCCACAAGGCCGAGGGCGAGCTCGGGCGGCTCCTGAACCGCATGGCGCGGCGGAGCGCGGCGGGGGTGGACGTGGTGTGCGTGGTCTTTGATGCCGGCGACGAGCCGCGGCTCGAGGACGTCGGCTGGATGCAGCGGGTGGCGCGGGAGCGTCCGGAGAAGGTGCTGTTCGTGCTCAACAAGGCGGACCGCGCGCCGTTCTACGAGCAGATGTTCCGCGACGCGTGGGAAGAGGCGGTCTCCTCCGCCGAGGCTTCCGCCTCCGCTGAGACGGCGGACAAGCCCGACCACCAAACCATATCCCCAGTCTGGGTGAAGTGCATCGCCTCCACGCCCGGCGGCGCCAAATCCGTCCTGGACGCGCTCTTCGACTTCGCCGAGGAGGGCGAGCTCCTCTTCGACGAGGACACGGTCACCGACTATCCGCGGCGGCTGGCGATCGCGGACTCGATCCGCGAGAAGTACCTCGCGAAGCTGCACCAGGAGCTGCCGCACGAGCTCGGGGTGGTGGTGAAGCGCATCGACGAGTCGGAGCGCGGCGGCCGCAGGACCTGGCAGATCGCGGTCGAGATCCTCGTCAACCGCCCGTCGCAGAAGCCGATCGTGATCGGCCGCGGGGCGGAGACGGTGAAGTACGTGCGCAAGTGCGCGGAGCGCGAGGTGGGCGAGCTCTTCGGGGTCAAGGCGGAGATGGAGCTCTGGGTCAAGGTGGAGCCCGGCTGGATGAAGAACAAGCGCCTGCT
This sequence comes from uncultured bacterium, assembly GCA_902770045.1. GTDB lineage: Bacteria > Verrucomicrobiota > Kiritimatiellia > RFP12 > UBA1067 > UBA1067. Next base: position 18,294 of record CACXRO010000041.1, on the reverse strand, counting down.
CGCCGAGATGGGCTACCTCGGCGAACTGGTGTAGGGACCGCGGGCGATATGGTATAATACACTTTCCATGAAAAGGAGGGACTGATGGGAGGATTCTGCGGGGTGATTGCGAAGGGGGACTGCGTCGGCGATCTCTTCTACGCGACCGACTATCATTCGCATCTGGGGACGCACCGCGGCGGAATGGCGGTGCTGGGGCCGGACGGCTTCAGGCGGTCGATCCACAACATCCAGAACGCGCCGTTCCGCTCGAAGTTCGAGCACGACGTCGCCCGGTTCTCGGGCTGCGTGGGGATCGGCGTCATCTCCGACACCGACCCGCAGCCGCTCGTCATGTTCACCCGCACCGGGTCCTTCGCGATCGTCACGGTGGGGCTGCTGGAGAACCTCGAGGAGCTCAAGGCCGAGCTTTTCGCCACCAGCTGCGTGCAGCTGCAGTATTCGACCACGAGCAAAATGGTGGGGCCGACGGAGGTCGTGTCGGCGCTGATCGCCACCAAGGACAGCCTGGTGGAGGGCGTCAAGTACGTGCAGAGCCGCATCCGCGGCAGCTGCTCGATGATGATCGTGTCCGGCGACGGGCGGCTCTTCGCCGTGCGCGACCGCTACGGGCGCACGCCGGTGGTGATCGGGCGCAAGGACGGGGCGATGGTCGCGGTCCAGGAGTCGTGCGCGCTCTTGAACCTCGGCTACGAGCACGTGCGCGACCTCGGCCCCGGCGAGATGGTCGAGCTCACGCCGGAGGGCGAGAAGACGCTCGTCGAGCCGGGCGGGGAGATGGCGATCTGCTCCTTCCTCTGGGTCTACTATGGCTTTCCGGCCTCGTCCTACGAGGGGCGCAACGTGGAGATGGCGCGCTACCGCTGCGGCTCTGCGCTCGCGAAGCGAGACGAGTTCACGCCCGACGTCGCCTGCGGCATCCCGGACTCCGGCACCTCCCACGCGCTCGGCTACGCGCACGAGAAGGGGGTGAAGTACTCGCGTCCGTTCGTCAAGTACACGCCGACCTGGGCGCGGTCGTTCATGCCGTCGGACCAGCGTGAGCGCGAGCGCGTGGCGTCGATGAAGCTCATCCCGATCCCCGGGCTCATCCGCAACCGCCGGCTCGTGTTCTGCGACGATTCGATCGTGCGCGGCACCCAGCTTGGCAAGCAGGCCGACCGCCTCTACGCCGAGGGCTGCAGCGAGGTGAACGTGCGCATCGCCTGCCCGCCGCTCCTCTTCCCGTGCCGGTTCATCAACTTCTCGCGCTCGAAGAACGAGTACGACCTCATCACCCGCCGCTACATCCGCGAGAAGGAGGGCGAGGGGGCGGACGTCTCGAAGTACGTCGACCCGGATGGAGAGCCGTACAAGGGGATGGTGGAGTACATCCGCAGGAAGCTAAACCTCACCTCGCTCAAGTTCCAGACCGTGGACGACCTTGTCGCCGCGATCGGGTTGCCGCGCGAGAAGCTCTGCACCTACTGCTGGACGGGCGAGGACGTCTCGTGCCGCGGCGGCTGCCCCAACTGCCCGCACAGAGTTGCGCCGGAGGCGAAATAAAGGTATAATTCGCAATATTGTTCAACCACAAAGGTCAAGGAGGAATTCAACATGGCATGTTCATGCGGTAAGAAGGGCTGCGGCTCCTGCGACAGCGGGTTCTGCGCGCCGATGGCGGCGCTCTGGCAGGTATATGACGGAATCGCGTCCAAGGCCTCGGCCGACATCGTCTCGGTGGCGTGGGAGCGCGAGGAGGGGAAGGTCTTCCGCTACGACCTGCCGGTGCCGAAGCGGCTCGACCCGGAGGCGGCGAAGTTCGTCTCGCACGTCGTCGAGCGCATTGCCAAGTTCGCGCTCTGGGCGGCCGGCGGCTGGAAACTCTACCTCTCCGGTCCCGACGCGGTGGTGAAGCCCATCGCGAAGGCATACACCAAGAAGGGCGCGCGCGCGTTCGACTACGACTTCTTCTCGTCCATCTACGGCCACCCGGTCGAGGTCGAGATCGTGCCGCAGAGGAAGATGCCGGAGTTCTCCGAGAAACTCCGGCAGGTGAAGACGGTGGCGGACGGCTGCCGCATCGGCTTCGACCTCGGCGCGAGCGACTTCAAGATCTCCGCGCTCAGGAACGGCAAGGTCGTCTTCTCCAAGGAGTTCCCCTGGGACCCCAGGAACAACGCCGACCCGGAGTACCACTACTCCAAGCTGACCGCGGGGCTCAAGGAGGCGGCGGCGTCGCTGCCGCGCGTCGACGCGATTGGCGGGTCCACCGCCGGCGTGCTGGTGGGCCAGAAGATGGGGCTCGCCTCGCTCTTCCGCGCGGTGAAGGAGAAGAACCCAGCGAAGTTCCCGGAGGCGCAGAACATGTTCTACCGCATCGAGAAGGACTGGGGCGTTCCCTTCGCCGTGTACAACGACGGCGACGTGACGGCGCTCGCGGGCATGATCTCGATGGGCAAGAACGGCATCCTCGGCGTCGCGATGGGCTCCTCGGAGGCGGTCGGCTACGTCGACCCGAAGCGCCGGATGACCGGCCGCATCTGCGAGCTCGCGTTCGCGCCGGTGGACTTCAACCCGTGCGCGCCGAAGGACGAGTGGTCCGGCGACTACGGCGTGGGCGCGATGGCGTTCTCGCAGCAGGCGGTCAACTGGCTCGCCGAGAAGTACGGCTTCAAGTTCCCGAAGGCGATGAAGCTCCCGGAGCGGCTCAAGGTGGTGCAGGCGGCGATGGAGAAGGGCGACGCGAAGGCGCTCAAGGTCTACCTCGAGATCGGCCGCTTCCTCGCCCACGCGATGCCGTGGTACAACGAGTTCTTCGACTACCACCTCCGGGCTGGGCGGCGAGATCATCCTCGAGACCGCGAAGCGGATCCTCGCCGACGTCTATCCGGAGTGGGCGGAGAAGATCGACCTCTTCATGCCGGACGAGAAGGCGCGCCGGCTCGGCCAGTCCGTGGCCGCCGCGCAGATCCCGGTCATCCGCGGGAGGAAGTGACGCGATGGAGGTCCTGGCGACGGAGATTCCCGACGTGAAGGTGGTCGTCCCCGACTTCCACCGCGACGCGCGCGGATATTTCGTCGAAACCTACAGCGAAGAACGGTACTTCCGCGCCGGAATCACAGCGAAGTTCGTGCAGGACAACGAAAGCCTTTCGTCGCGCGGCGTCCTGCGCGGGCTCCACTGGCAGGCCGGCGAGCACGCGCAGGCGAAGCTGGTCAGGGTGATCCGCGGGGCGGTGTGGGACGTGGCGGTGGACATCCGCCGCGGCTCGCCGACGTTCGGCCGCCACGTCGCCTGCGAGCTCACGGCGGCGAACGGACGCCAGTTCTACGTCCCGCGCGGCTTCGCCCACGGGTTCGTGGTGCTCGAAGACGACACGCTCTTCAGCTACAAGTGCGACAATCTCTACTGCCGCGAGTCCGAGCGCGGCATGAGGTACGACGACCCGGCGCTCGGCATCGAGTGGCCGGACCTCGGTGCGCCGCCGCTGCTGTCGGAGAAGGACACGCGGCACCCCGGGCTCGCGGAAATCGAGCCCTGGGAGTCACAACAGGTGTAAAACAACAGAAAAACCAAGGGCTCGGAGGGCTCCTGTACGGGGTCGACGTGGGCGTCATCGCCGCGGCGCTGCCGTACATAGAGAGGACGTCCACGTTCAACGAGACGGAAATCGGCTGGATCACCGGCATGGCCCTCTGGGGCTCGCTGCCGTCGTCGCTCGTGGCGGGCCTGCTCGCCGAGTGGTTCGGGCGCAAGAAGATGATCGTCGTCTCGGCGCTCCTGTTCCTCATGTCGATCCCGGTCATATGCGCCTCGGGCTTCTTCGAGGGCGGAAGCTTCTGGGTCATGGTCGGCGGGCGCGCGATGCAGGGCGCGGCGGCTGGCCTCTTCGGGGTCATCGTGCCGATGTACCTGGCCGAATGCCTTGACGCCGACTCGCGCGGGAAGGGCACGGGCATGTTCCAGCTGCTGCTGACGATCGGCCTCGTGTTCGTCGCGGTGATCGGATTCTGCATCACCTGCTTCTACGGCGACGCGAAGAGCGTTGTCGACGCGAAGGCCATAGAGAACGGGATAGTCGTCTTCGAGCAGAAGAAAGGCGCGGACGGCAAGCCTGCTTGGGAGACTGACGCCAACGGGAACGTCGTCCTTGACAAGTCCGGAGAGAAGGTCCCCGTGCCGGTGCTTGACGAATCCGGCAAGCCGAAGCCCAAGCTGGACAAGGACGGCGGCAAGATCGCCGACATGAGGAAGGTGACGTTCGCCATGATCAAGGGCTGGGTCCCCGCCGAGAAGATTGGCTCGTGGGTACATGCCTGGCAGATGATCTTCCTCCTTTCGTGCATCCCCGGGTTCATCCTCTTCCTCGGCGCGTTCAAGCTGAAGGAGTCGTCGCGCTGGCTGTACAGGAAGGGGCGCAAGGATGATGCGCTCGCCTCGCTTGCAGCCAACAACGGCGAGGAGAAGGCGAAGGAGATACTGGCCGAGATGATTGCGGCAGACGAGGCGGCAGCCGCCGAGAAGGCGAAGAACGCGGCGGCGACGGACTCGCTCCTCCAGAAGAAGTACGTCATACCGTTCATTCTCGCGGTGGTGATCCTGGCCTGCAACCAGACGACGGGCATCAACTCGGTCCTGAACTACACGGTGACGATCTTCCAGAAGACCGGCATGCAGGGCGCGTTCGCGAACATGTCCGACGTCGCCATCAAGATCATGAACTGCGTGATGACGGTCGTCGCGTGCGCGCTGGTGGACAAGAAGGGCCGCAAGTTCCTGCTCAAGCTGGGCACCAGCGGCATAATCGTTGGCCTCTGCGGCGTCGGCACGATCTTCCTCGCCATCTCTAAGCAGTGGGTCGCGCCGTCGATGGTGACGGGCGTCCTGGCGACGGTGTTCTTCTTCATGTTCATCGGCTTCTACGCGGTCGGCCCGGGCGTCTGCGTGTGGCTGGCCCTGACGGAGCTCATGCCCACGCGCATACGCGCCAACGGCATGGCGATCGCGATGATCATCAACCAGGGCGTCTCGGCCGGCATCGCGACGGTGTTCCCGAAGTGGTGCGCGGCGACGAACGACAACGGCTCGGTGTTCTTCGTGCTGGCCGGCTTCACCGTCATCTACTTCATAACCGCCGCGTTCTTCCTGCCGGAGACCAAGGGCCGGACCCTGGAGGAGGTGGAGCAGTACTTCACCACCGGCAAGATGCCGGAGAAGAAGTGATTCGTGATTGGTGAGAGGTGAAGTTTAGTTTCTTAGGAACCGGGACGAGCGTCGGGGTGCCGCAGATCGGCTGCGGCTGCCGCGTCTGCACCTCCGCGGACCCAAGAGACCGGCGCCGGCGCTGCGGTGCGTACGTGACCGCGGCGGACGGCGCGGCGTTCCTCGTCGATACCCCGCCCGAGCTTCGGCTCGCGTGCGTGGAGCTGGGGGTCTCCAAGGTCGACGCGGTCGTCCTCACCCACGCGCACATGGACCACGTGGCCGGGTTCGATGACCTCCGCCGCTTCAACACGCTGAACGGCGAGAAGGTGCCTTGCGAGCCGGGCGATCCGCTCTACCGCGGGCTTCCCTACCGCATCGTCGGCAAGCCGATGCCCTGCTACGCGATGGAGGAGACGATCGAGCAGATGCACCGGATATTCCCGTACATCAGCGGGAAGGGCGGCGCGAACGGGCTCTTCCGTCCCCAGATCGAGTTCGACTCCGCCGAGGCGTTCGCGGTCGGCTCGGTCCGCGTCGAGCGGCTCATGGTCGAGCACGGCTTCCCCTGCTGTGGCTACCTCTTCTCCGAGGGCGGTGCCCGCATCGCCTATGTCAGCGACTGCCACGAGCTTCCGGACGCGACGCTTGAGCGCGTGAAGGGCGTGGACGTGATGGTGCTCAACTGCCTCCGGGAGCGCGAGCACCCGACGCACCTGAGCCTCAAGCGGGCGCTTGGGTATCTCGACCGCATCGCGCCGAAGAGGGCATTTTTCGTCCACATGTGCCACGACCTCTCGCACGTCGAATGGCTTTCGCGCCTTGCGGGGACCTGCGCCGCGCCGGCGTACGACGGGCTGGAGGTCGAGGTCGGAAACGGAGGTGGAAGATGAGGAAGGCGATTCTTGCGGTGCTATTGCCGGCGACAGCGGCGGCCATGTCCGCGGCGGCCGCGTCGATGAGCGAGATCACGGTGGACCTGAGGATGGACGCCTCGGACTACGTGGTCGGCGAGCGCGTGCGGGCGGTGGTGGACATCGTCAACTCGTCGCCCGACACGATCGGCATCGGCGGCAAGGTGCGGGTGTGGGGCAACGAAGGCTCGAACCGCGTGGTCAGGGCCGAGTACGACGTCAACGACCGGTTCTTCATCGAGGTCTACCGCACCGGCGACATGTCGCAGCTCGCCAAGGTCTCCAGGGGCGCGTTCGTGGCCGACTTCGCGGTGGAGACGGGCGAGGGACAGAAGCTCGAGACCTTCATCGGGGACCATTTTGCGCTCGGCGAGCCGAACCGCTACATGGCCAAGCCGGTGTTCGTGCACGCAGGCGTGCGCTACGAGGGGCAGCCGCGGGTGTTCGACATGGTCGAGGGCGTGCGCGCCGTCGCCGCGATGCAGATGTTCGCCAATCGGAAGTCGCTTCAGCGCGAGTTCTCGCTCGTCTACTGGGCGCGCGGCCGCAGCGAGCACGTCTTTCTGAAGGCGAAGGACTCGAACGGACGGCAGTGGCGCACCACCGACCTGGGCCCGATCCTCCGCATCGACAAGCCGGAGATCAGCGTCTGCGCGGACGGCAAGGTGTTCGTCCTGCACCGCCTCAACCAGGACCAGTTCGTGCGCAGCGAGTTCTGGTCGCTCCCGGACGCGCTGGAGTTCCGCGGGCGCAGCTCGGTGCTCGATCCGGAGACGGCCGGCACCCAGAGCGTGCGCGAGCTCTACCGCGACGGCGGGGTGAAGCCGAAGCAGAACCCCTGGTGGAAGTTCTGGTAGCGGAAGGGGAGCGGCAAGTTGACGGTTCTCGGCATAGAGACGAGCTGCGACGAGACCGCGGCGGCGGTGGTGAGGGACGCGAGGGAGGTCCTCTCCAGCGTCGTCTACACCCAGATCCCGCTGCACAGCCCGTACGGCGGAGTCGTGCCCGAGATCGCCTCGCGCGCCCACGTCGAGAAGATCGGCCAGGTGGCGCGCGCCGCGCTCGACGCGGCCGGCGGCCAGGTGGACGCGGTCGCGGTCACCTACGGACCCGGCCTCGCGCCGGCGCTCATCGTGGGCGTCAACTTCGCGAAGGGGCTCGCGCTTTCGCTCGGCGTGCCGCTCGTTGGCGTCAACCACATCGAGGCGCATCTCCATTCCCCGTTCCTCTTTGATTCTCCGGCGGACGCCACTTTCGCCGCGCCGGACCCGCGCAATCTCGGCCACGCGCTCGGGCTGGTGGTGTCGGGCGGGAACACCCTGCTTGTCGACATGCCGGAGTACGGGCGCTACGAGACTATCGGCGAGACGCTGGACGACGCCGCCGGCGAGGCGTTCGACAAGGCGGCGAAGCTCCTGGGCCTCGGCTATCCCGGCGGGCTCAAGATCGACCGCATCGCCGCCGCCTGGCGCAAGGCGAACCCGGGCGCCGCGCTGGTGCCGTTCCCGAAGGGGCGGCCGCGCGAAGGCGTGGCGGCGCTCTCCGGGCTGCCGGCGGAGCTGTGCGTCTCCTTCTCCGGGCTCAAGACGTCGCTGCTCCGATACGTGCAGGGACATCCCGAGGTGCTTGACGCCGCCGCGCCGGTGCGCGACTGGGGCGGGTACGAGGTGTCCGACGCCGTTGCGCACGTCGTCGTCAGCTACCAGGAGGCGATCGCCGCGGCAATCGCGGAGCGGGTGCGTGCGGCGCTGCGGCGGAGGCGCTACGCGGCGTTCGTGCTTGGCGGCGGCGTTTCGCTCAACTCGCGCATCCGCGAGACGCTCTTGGAGGAGTGCCGCGCGGCCGGGGTGCCGATGCTGACGGCGCTGCCGAAGTACACCGGCGACAACGGCGCGATGGTCGCCGGGCTCGCCTGCCTGCGGCGCCGCGTGGACGGCGAGGCGGCGATGCGGATGGACGCGGAGCCGTCGCTCGAGGTCGGCGACGGCAACGGGAAGGAGGCTGCGAATGGATGACGGCGTGGACAACGGCGGCGGTCTGAAGGGCGGTTTTGTGTTTGCCGCGCTTGCGGTGTTCGCGGCGGCGGTGCTGTCCTTCGCCGCGGTCTGGATGGGCGGGCTCAACCAGGACGAGGGCTGGTACCTCTACGCGGCGAACCTGGTCGCCGAGGGAAAGATGCTCTACCGCGACTTCTTCTACACCCAGGGTCCGCTGATGCCGATCGTCTACTCCGCCTTCACCGCGGTCTGGAAGGGCTTCGGTATCCTCGGCGCGCGAGTCTTCACGCTCTCGCTCGGGTTCGCGGGGGTCGTGCTCGCCTGCGCGCTCGCCGCTCGGCTCGCGCCTCGGGGGCGGAAAGCAGCCGCCGCGCTGACGGTGGCGCTGCTCCTCGGCTCCAACCTCTACCACCTCTACTATATCGCGATTCCCAAGACCTACGCGCTTGCGTCGCTCTTCGTGGTGGTCGGCTTCTTCTTCCTCTCGTTCCTGCCGGCGCGCGCCGGCGGTGGCTCGTGGGCGCGCGCGCTCGCCTTCGGGACCGGCGCTGGACTGAGCCTCGCGCTGGCGGCGGGGACGCGCATTTCGCTCGGCATTCTCCTCTGCACGGCCGGCACCTGGCTGCTCGTCTCCCGCCGCTGGCGCGAGCTCGTCGCATTCTGCGTCGGCGGCTTCGGCGGCCTCGCGCTCGTCTACGGTCCGTTCCTCCTGGACGCCGACGCCTTCGCCGGACTCGTCGCCGCGCAGCGCTACCACGCCGCGCGCGGCGGCTTCGACCCGGTCTGGACGGTGGGCAGCGTCTCGCGCCTGGTGCGCTGGTATCTGCCGGTGTTCGTCGTCCTCGGCATGGGGGTGGCGTTTGCGGCGTCCGGCCGCGCCGGCGGCGGGGAGAACGACGAGTCCGCGGCGCCGTGCGCCGCTGCGCCGCTGCTCCTGGTCTCATTTGCCGCGGTCTTCCTGGTGCAGATGCTCGCGCCGTTCCCCTACGAGGACTACCAGGTGCCGGTGATGGGAATCGTCGCGGCGTTCGCCGCGGCAAAGTTCGCGCGCGGCGGCGCGGGGACGCAGACCCTGCGGATGGTGCTGGTGCTGGGGCTGGCGTGGGCGTCGACCTTCGGCTCGCCGCTTTTGGAGCGGTGGACGACGAACGGGCAGGACCGCTTCTGGTCGCTCAAGAAGAGCGCCTTCGAGCTGAAGCAGCTCCGCGACGTGGCGCGGCGGATCGAGGCGCTTGACCCGGGCGGTCGCGAGATCTTCACCCAGGACCTGTACCTCGCCGTCGAGACCGGGCGCAAGGTGCCGGCGGGTCTGGAGATGGGCCCGTTCTCGATGCTCAGCGACGAGCGCTGGCGCGAGCTCCTCTCGTCCGCTCCCTGCGAAATCGCCGCGTTCTCCGGCTACGCCTTCGCCATCGACCCGCCGAAGTGCGACGAGCGGCCGGTGGAGCGCCAGATCGAGTACTGGGAGATGCTCAAGCGCAACTACGAGCTGGTCGACCGCGAGGAGGCGTTCGGGCAGAACGCGACGACGCTCCTGGTGCTGCGGCGCAAGGCGTCTGCCGGAAAGGGGACTCCGCAGTGACGCGGTCCGCGCGAGAGATCCGCGAGGAGATAATCGCGACCGTGCTGAGGAACGGCGGACACCTCGCCTCCTCGCTCGGCGCGGTGGAGCTTTCGATGGCGCTCGCCGAGGCGTTCGACCCGGAGCGCGACCGGGTGGTGTGGGACGTCGGCCACCAGGCGTATGCGTGGAAGATCCTGACCGGCCGCGGCGGAAGGTTCGGGTCCATCCGCACCTTGGGCGGGCTTTCGCCGTTCCTGGATCCGGCGGAGAGCCCGGCGGACGCGGCGGTCTCGGGCCACGCCGGCTCGGCGCTCTCGGTGGCGCTCGGCCTCGCCGCCGCGCGCGACCGCCGCGGCGGCAGCGAGCACGTGGTGGCGGTGGTGGGCGACGCGTCGATGGCCAACGGCCATTCGCTCGAGGCGCTCAACAACTGCGCGGCCGAGACGAAGAAGCTGATCGTGGTGTTGAACGACAACGAGATGTCCATCTCGCGCTCCGTCGGCAGCCTTTCGCGCGTCCTCGCGCGCCTCACCTCCGGCGTCCGCTACAACCGGGCGAAGAACGCGGTCAAGGCGGCGGGCCGGGCGCTGCGGCTCTCGTTCCTCTACCGTCCGGTCCACGGCCTGAAGCGCATCCTCAAGACGATGGTCCTCGGCGACCTCTGGTTCGAGCAGTTCGGGCTCCACTACCTGGGCCCGGTGGACGGACACGACCCGGCCGCGCTCGCGTCCGCGCTGGCGGCGGCGAAGGCGGAGCCGCGCTCGGTGGTCGTGCATGTCGTGACCCGCAAGGGCAAGGGGTATGCTCCGGCCGAGCAGGACCCGGTGAAGTACCACGGCGTCTCGCCGGTCGCCCCGGTCGCGCCGGGGGAGCGTCCGCGGACGTGGTCGGAGGAGTTCGGCGCGGCGCTTTCGGAGCTGGCGCGCAAGGACGAGCGGGTGGTGGCGCTCACGGCGGGCATGCGCGACGGCACCGGGCTCGCCGGCTTCGCGCGCGAGTTCCCGGACCGGTTCTTCGACGTCGGCATCGCCGAGGGCCACCTCGTCGCCTTCGCCGCGGGGCTTGCGGCCGGCGGGCTCCGTCCGTTCGTGGCCGTCTACTCGACCTTCCTCCAGCGCGCGGTCGACCAGGTGATGCACGACGTGTGCATCTCGCGGCTGCCGGTGGTAATCTGCGTGGACCGCGCGGGAATCGTCGGCGCGGACGGCGCGACCCACCAGGGGCTCTACGACTACGCGATGCTCCGGTGCCTGCCCAACCTCGAGATCGTGCAGCCGAAGGACGCGCCCGACCTCGCCGCCGCGCTCGGCGAGGCGCTGGAGCGCGGCGGGCCGACGGTGGTCCGCTATCCGCGCGGCGCGGCGCCGTCCTCGCTCGAGGTGCCTCCGCCGCCGGCCGGGGCGAAGTTCGCGGTCTGGGCGCCGGGCGACGCGCTCGCCAAGGCGATTGCCGTCGCCGGCGAGGTCGGCGGCTGCGAGGTGGTGCACGCGCGCTCGCTCAAGCCGTTCGACGCGGAGCGGCTCGCGCGCCAGCGCGCGGCGGGGATGAAGATCGTGTCGATCGAGAACGGCTCTCTCGCCGGCGGCTTCGGGGAGGCGATCGGCGCCGACCTGCGCTTCGGCTGGCCGGACGTCTTCGTGCCGCACGGGCGGATCGACGAACTGGAACGCAAGTACTCGCTCGACGCCGGCGCCATCGCCGCCGCGCTCGTCGGCGAAAGGGAGAGGGGAGGCTGACGGATGGCCAGTATACACGGAGTCGCGGGCGAGTGGGCCCGGGTGAAGGGGACGGTGCTGGGGCTGTGGCCGCTTTTCGCCGGGGTGTTCGCGGCCGGCTGCTCCGCGGCGTATGCGTTCTGCGACCCGGCGGTCGGCGGCGCGCTGTTCGTGGTCGCCGCGGTCTGGTGCGCGGTGTCGCTTGCGCGCGGGCTTAGGCACGTCGAGCGCTACTTCAAGGGCGCGCGCGGCGAGGAGCGCGTCGCCGGCATCCTCCAGAAGCTGCCGGACGGCTACCACGTCTTCAACGACTTCGTCGCCTGCGGCCGCCACGTCGACCACGTGGTGGTCGGCTCCGGCGGCGTCTTCGCGGTGGAGACCAAGTTCTGGCTTGGGCGGGTCACGCTCGAGGACGGGCACATCCTGCTCGACGGCCAGCTCACCGACCGCCCGCCGCTCAGGCAGGTGCTGAAGGAGGCGGAGGCGGTAAGGAACGAGCTCGCCAAGCGCGGCTGGAAGGGGGAGGTGACGCCGGTCCTCGCCTTCGCGTCCGACACCTTCGAGGCGAAGATCGCCGAGTCGGGCGGCGTGGTGATAATCAACTCGAACGCGCTGGAGGCGAGCTTCGCGTCGGTGAGGACGGTGCTGCCGCCGGCGGAGCTCGACCGGCTGGTGCGGCTGATGGAGAACGGGTGATGGAGACGAAGACGACAGCAGCGCTATTCGCGGCCGCGTGCCTGGCGGCGGCCGCCGCGGCGGCGGACCTCGCGCCGCGCAACTACGACGGGCGCATCGCGGAGCGGCTGGTGAACACGCTGACCAAGATGCACGTGCTGCAGCGCGTCGCGGACGACGAGATCTCGCGCCGGGCGTGGACCAACCTCGTCTCCTACTACGACTTCGACCACTCCGTGTTCCTCCAGGAGGACCTCGACCGCCTCGCGCCGCGGCAGACGACGCTCGACGACGAGCTCAAGGCCGGCGACGCCGCCTTCGGCTTCGAGGTCTACAACCTCTACGCCCGCCGGCTCGCCGAGCGCCTCGCCTTCGCCACCAACCTGCTGGCGGCGGCAGAGTTCGACTTCTCCACCAACGAGACGTACCGCGTGCGCCGCAAGGACGCGCCCTGGCCGGCGACGACGGCCGAGGCCGAGGACCACTGGCGGCGGCGGATGAAGAACGAGGTGCTGTCGATCCTCGTCAGCCAGGATATCGACGCGGCGAGGAACGCGTCCGCCACCAACGCCGTCGCCGCGACGAACGCCGTCGCCGTCGCCACCAACCGCGTCGGCGCGATCGCCGCCGACCTGATCAAGAAGTACCGCCAGTACGCGGTGGTGATGACCGAGCCGGACGAGGAGGCGGTGCTGCAGCGCTACCTCTCGGCGTTCTGCCACGCCTACGACCCGCACACGGACTACATGAGCCCGACGACCCGCGAGGACTTCGACATGGAGATGAACCTCACCCTCTGCGGCATCGGGGCGACGCTGTCGATGGACGACGGGGCGCTGAAGATCGTGGAAATCATGCCCGGCAGCCCCTGCGACCGCGACGGGCGGATCAAGCGCGGCGACAAGATCGTCGGGGTGCGGCAGGGCGACGGCGAGATGGAGGACATCATGTGGCAGCCGATGAAGAAGTCCATCAAGAAGATCCGCGGGCCGAAGGGGACACGCGTCACCCTCGAGATCATCCCCCGCTCCGACCCGACCGGCGCGACGAAGAAGCTGATCGAGCTCGTCCGCGACGAGATCAAGCTCGAGGACCAGGCCGCCACCGGGCGGGTGGAGGTGGTCGCGCTCGGCGGCGTCACCAACCGCCTCGGCTACATCGACCTGCCCGGCTTCTACGGCACCTTCGAGAAGCGTCCATTCGAGGACGGCTACCGCAGCTGCTCGATGGACGTCGCCAAGCTGATCGCCGACTTCAACGCCGAGGGGGTGGCGGGGCTGGTGCTCGACCTCAGGGGCAACGGCGGCGGCTCGCTGCGCGAGGCGGTGATGCTCTCCGCGCTTTTCGTGCCATCGGGCCCGGTGGTGCAGATCCGCGACGTCCGCCAGACCGGCTGCCTGCCGGTCCCGCCCGGCAACCCGGTCGCGTTCCGGCGTCCGCTGGTGGTGCTGGTCGACCGCGCGAGCGCGAGCGCGTCGGAGATCGTGGCGGGCCACCTGCAGGACACCGGGCGCGCGGTGGTGGTCGGCGACCGGTGCACCCACGGCAAGGGCACGGTGCAGACGGTGAGCGGGCTCGGTCCCGACAAGTACGGCTCCTGCAAGGTGACCACCGCGCGCTTCTACCGCATCGACGGGCGGTCCACCCAGCTCCAGGGCGTCTCCTCCGACATCCACCTGCCCTCGCTCCTCGACTCGCTCGACGTCGGCGAGGACAAGCTGACCTACGCGCTGCCGTTCTCGCAGATCTCCCCGGCCGACTACCGGCTCGCGTGGAACATGCACTCCTACGTGCCGGAGCTCAGGCGGCTCTCCGGCCTGCGGCTTGAGGACAACGCGCGCTACCTCCGCCACGTCGAGAGCGTGAAGGGCATGAAGGAGCTCTCCGAGCGCGAGGAGGTGCCGCTCGAGTACGCGGCGCGGCGGAAGATGGCCGAGGCCGACCGCGCGCTCCGGGACCTGGACGACGGCATCGGCGACGTCGACGAGGACGAGGCGGCGGCCGAGGTCGCCGCCGGAGACGGCGATGACGCCGGGGACGACGACAAGGAAGAGGACCGTCCCGCGCGCCGCCGCCGCGGCGGGCATCCGCGCGACGACGTGGTGCTCGAGGAGGCTTTCAACGTGCTCATGGACATCGTGCGCATGACGCACGGCGAGGAGATTCCGCAGCCGAAAGGATGGTGGTTCTGATGAAGATGAAGTTCACGAAGATGCATGGGGCCGGCAACGACTTCGTCATGGTCGACGACCGCGACGGCTCCTTCCCCTGCGACGGGCGGCGGATCGCCGCGATCGCGGCGCGGCGCATCGGCGTCGGCTGCGAGGGGGTGATCCTGGTCGGGAAGTCCTCCCGCGCCGACTTCTCGATGAGGTTCTTCAACCCCGACGGCTCCGAGGCGGAGCTGTGCGGCAACGGCGCGCGGTGCGTCGCCGCCTTCGCCCGCGAGATCGGCGCGGCGAAGGGCAAGGTGATGTGCTTCGAGACCGCGGCGGGGCTGGTGGACGCGGAAATCCTCGACGAGAGCCAGGTCAAGGTGTGGATGCCGGACCCGAAGGGGCTCGACGGCGACTTCGTGAACTCGGGCGTTCCGCACTTCATCGTGCCGGTGGAGAGCCTCGCCAAGGCCGACGTCGACGGCGAGGGGCGCAGGATAAGGCTTTCGGAGCGGTTCGCGCCGCACGGGACGAACGTGGACTTCGTCGTCTACCGTCCGCCGCACCGGGTCTCGGTGCGCACCTACGAGCGCGGGGTGGAGGCGGAGACGGGCGCGTGCGGCACCGGCGCGGTGGCGGTCGCCTGCGTCGGCGTGGCGGGCCACGGGCTTTCCTTCCCGGTGCAGGTGGCGACTTCGGAGGGATACGAGCTGGTGGTTGACGGCGAGTTCGACGGCAAGGCGTTCTCGTCCGTCACCCTGACCGGCCCGGTGAAGAAGGTCTTCGAGGGCGTCATCGACCTCGACGAGCTCGACCTCATCGCCGAGTGAAAAATTTTTTTGAAAAATCTTTGTCATCGGGTATCAGCGGGCGCATACATTCACCTGGTTAACTTGTTGCACTGGACCGAAGCGTCATCTTCAACGCTTCGGTTTCGTGTATTCAGAAACCGCCACTTGGCGATTTTTTTTGAAAAATTTTTTTGTCATTGGAGCGGGCGGCGTGCATACATATACACAGAGACCCAATAAAATCAGGGGTCCCATGCATTTTCCGAGGCTGTTTTGCCCCGTGAAAAAATTTTCAGATACCCCCTTGCGCGCCGAAAGCAAAATATGCTATAATACGCACGTCTTTGAGCGAGGAAGAGAATTCGGACGTGGTGTCCGAGCCTTGGTTAACAGACTGGGGCACAACGAAAGTTGACTCAACCGAGCGAGGGGACAACAAGTTAACCACCTGAAGTGGACTTGGGCGAAGGCGGCCGGGTGGTCGCGGGAGGCCAGGAAAGCGGAAGGTACCGGAGAAGGGTCCAACAAGCCCGACTCCAAAAAAGGAAAAAACAAATGAAGAAGCTCATGATTGCTGCGCTCGCGGTCGCCTCTGTTGGTGCCGCCTACGCTAGCGACGCGTGCGGTTACATCACCCCTGACACCGCTTGGGTCTACAAGTGGACGTTCTCGGGCAAGACCACGGTTGGTAAGACGCTCAAGGCCGCCAAGGTCGTCAAGGGCAATGCCTGCGGCTACAGCGGCAGCTCGAGCGCTCAGACCACGGTCTGCGGCTATGCGGTTCGCGTTCCTGCCTCGCTGAAGATCGAGGGTTACACCTGGGTCTGCAAGCCTGGCTGCGGCAGCGACGCTTTCGAGCAGTTCGCGGAGCAGAACGAGATCTTCTGGCAGAACAAGCCCTTCAAGGCTTCTCTGTCGGGTGGTGTCGCTACTGACATCTCCAACATCATCGGCACGAAGGCGAAGCAGTTCGAGGCCGCCGGCATTGCGAAGTTCACCGCTTATGCCGACAACGTCCTCGGCGGCAACGACCAGGGCGCCTATACGCTCACCTACGCCGGTCTCGGTAAGTATGATGCCAAGAACAGCCGCGTTTCGTCCGTTGCGGGCAACTTCGCTGGCGTCCTTGATCAGCCTTACTACATCGGCTCGGTCACCGTTGGTCTCCTCGAGATCTGGTGCCCGCCGGCGGGCTTCTGGGATTGCACCACTGGTGCGCTCCTCTGCGGTCCTTCGGTCGCGTTCGGCAAGTGGAACGCCAAGTTCCAGTCCTCGCTCTCCAAGAAGTACCTCAACGTGAAGGGCTCTTGGAACGGTGGCGAGAACGCCATCCTCAAGAAGGTCCCGAAATGGGCCGCCTTCCTGAACAGGGCTGAGTAACTGAGGTTTGCCCAAAGGCAAATCAAAAATGAGCGAGGGGGGATTGTGGAGAAATCCGCATCCCCCCCTCATTTATTAGAGAGAAGAATGACTGGACATTTGACATTGAGATTGAGGTGGATTGTGGCGGCCTTTGCTTTTCTGGCATTGGCCGGTTGTGGCAATTCGCCGGAGACAGCTGCTGATTCCAGTCAGAAACCTGTAGAAACGACGAAAAAATCGAGGAAAGATCAGCCCAAGACGGTTTTTGATGCACTTTCGACTACAAGTGTCATAGCAAGGGTTGATGGACAGGACATAACCAAGGCAGATATGCTTGCCTGGTGGGATGCCCGGGTCAAGATGAGCTGCGTGGGCCGCAAGGTTTCAATGAATGATACGAGCAAAGAGACGAAGAATTTCAGAAAGGCCACTCGGGATAGGTCCTTGGCGGAACTCGTCAGAAACGCAATGATCAGTTCCTATGCCACAAAGGAAGGCATTACGCCAGATCCCAAACGCATCAAGGCGGCGGAGAAGCGGATAATGTCAGAAATCCATAAGCCAAAGATGCCTTTTGCCGAGTTTG
This sequence comes from uncultured bacterium, assembly GCA_902770045.1. Classification (GTDB taxonomy): domain Bacteria; phylum Verrucomicrobiota; class Kiritimatiellia; order RFP12; family UBA1067; genus UBA1067. The sequence continues at coordinate 1,349 of CACXRO010000041.1, read as the reverse complement.
CCAAATCGCTTGGACCAGAATCCGGAGCGATGTTCACGAAGATGATCCATGCCGATGCGCTTTCGGAGGCGGTCATAGCTAAGATTGCGACTAATGACATTTATCACATAACCGAAGATGAGTACACCAACCACGTTGCGTTCATAAAGGCTTGGAATGAAAGGGCAGACGCCACTAACGAGGTTGTAAGGGCGCGGGCAATGGCAGTCCGGCAGGAGATATTGGATGGAGGGCAATTCGATGAAATCACCCAGAAATACGCTGATTTTGCGCCTGAACAGGGGCGGGAATGGCGTCAGGTGCAGCTTGACGATTTTGACGGAGGCGATCCACTGGGCACATGGCTTGCCCGGTCTGACATAGGTGACATATCGGAGCCGCTGGAGCTTGACGACGGCATTTCCATTGTCGGTCTCAGGATGAAGTTTCCCGGGGAGAAAGCACCAGACGGCAGCATGACGCTTGAGACATACGACATTGTTCGTTGTGCATTCCACGCTTTCGAGAAGGTCGAGGACTACGGGTGGGACAAGCAGTCCATAATCGACGAGATGCTTGAGGCCCGCCGCAAAGAGCTAATGCTCCAGCTGCGGGAGAAGCTGGCGAAGGAGTGCAAGATCGAGTTTCCGAGCGGGAACAATCTCTTTGATCCGATCAAGAAGAAGTCAAAGCACGGAAAGGCGGGGAAGAAGCCCAACGTGGGTGTCAAGAAAGCCAAGCCCGGCGCTGCGCCGGCACCGGCCGAGCAGAAAATTTCCGATAAGGGTCTACAAACACAAGGAGAACAAAGATGAAACTGACGAACAGGACAATGCTGGTTGCGTTGGCGGTTTTCTCGGCCGTCGTCTGCCAGGCGGCGAGCCCGACGGGGACGCTGCTGAAGAACCGCGCGTCGTACACGGCGGCCGTGACGACGGGCAAGTGGCAGTCAAATTTCTACAAGGCTAAGACATATGCCGTCAACAACGGCATTCCGTTCATCGCGGTGTGGTCGAACGGCGACGCCTGCGGGCACTGCATGATGTTCGAGAACGGCTGCAACTCCAGCTACTTCAAGAACTGGATGAAGACGAGCGGCATGGTGTTCTACTTCGTCCATTCCGGCGACAAGGGCAACGGAACGACGAAGAAGAGCGGGACGAAGGCCGACAACGGCAAGATCGACAGCGACATCTTCCACTGGGTCCGCGCCAACAAGAACACCGGCTATCCGTTCGTCCGCATCTACTGGCCGAAGGGCAAGGTGGACATCGCGACGATCGGCGACACGGTCGACGGCAACAAGGACGGCTCCGCCGGCGGCAAGAAGTCGGTCGCCTACTTCAAGGCCAAGCTCAAGAACTTCAAGC
>CACXRO010000040.1 GCA_902770045.1 uncultured bacterium | reverse complement strand
GTCGGCCCGGAGCGCGGCGGTGTTGTCCGTCGCGATGTAGCCGGGCGCGATGCCGTTCACGTTCACCCCCTTCGGCGCCCACTCGTTCGCAAGCGCCTTGACGAGCTGCCCGACGCCGCCCTTCGACGCGGCGTAGCCTGGCACGGTTATCCCGCCCTGGAAGGTGAGCAGCGAGCAGGTGAACACGATCTTGCCCCAGCCCCTCTCCACCATACCGCGGCCGAACTCGCGCGCGAGAACGAACTGAGAGTTGAGGTTCACGTTTATCACCTTGTCCCAGTATTCGTCGGGATGCTCCGCAGCCGGCTTGCGCAGGATCGTCCCCGCGTTGTTGACGAGTATGTCAATCTGGTGCTCCTTCTTGACGCGCTCGATGAACTCGTAGACCGCCTTGCGGTCGGAGAGATCGCACTCCTTCGAGCACGTGCGGACGACTTTCGCACCGGCGTCCTCGAGCGCGTCGGCCATGGCCTTGCCGATGCCGCGGTTCGAGCCGGTCACCAGCGCTGTCTTCCCCGACAGATCGTATGTTATCATGTTTCCTCCTTATTTCATTTCCGTTACGGGAACTTTATCCATGTCGCCGTAGTTGAGGTTCTCGCCCGCCATGCCCCAGATGAACATGTAGTTCGAGGTGCCCGCGGCGGAATGGACGCTCCACTCGGGCGCGGTAATCGCCTGCTCGTTGTGGAGCCACACGAGCCGCTGCTCCTGCGGGCGGCCCATCTGGTGGCAGATCGCCTGCCCCTCCGGCACGTTGAAGTAGAAGTACGCCTCCATGCGGCGGTTGTGCGTGTGCTGCGGCATCGTGTTCCAGACGCTCCCGGGCTTGAGCTCCGTGAGGCCCATCTGAAGCTGGCAGCATCCGCCGCCCTCAACCTTTGAAAGGACAGGATAGACGATGAGCTGGTTGATGACGCGGTCGTTCGACTCCTCCATCTTGCCGGCCTTGATGTAGTTGCCGATCGTGTAGCCCGGCTTCCTGCAGCTCTGGTCGCTCGTGATGCGCTGGGTGACGAACTCCTTGTAGGCGGGCGCGGAGTTAATGTAGAACTTCGCGGGGTTCGCCTTGTCCTTGGAGGCAAACCTGACCTCCTTCTTTCCGCAGCCGACATACAGCGCTTCCTTGAACTCAAGGTCAAAGACTTGCTGTTGTCCGCTTGCTGTCGTTCCAATCTCCTTAATCGTCACCGTTCCAGGACCACCAATGTTGACAACCCCGAGCTCTCTCCTCTCAAGGAAGTAATCTGCCTTTAGCTCTTCAAACGACTCAAGCACGAGCTCCTTCTCCACCGGCATTGCGCCGCCGTAGACGAGGCGGTCGTACATCGTGTAGGTGACGTTGATCTCGTCCGGCGCCATCACCTTCTCCATCACGAAGCGCTCGCGCGTCTTCGCCGTGTCGTACGACTTGAAGTCGTCGGGGTGTACTGCGGTCTGGACCGTGAAGTTCACCGCCGCCGCCAGCATTATCGCAATCATGTTCATTTGTCTTTTCCTTTCGTTTTATGTTTTAACTTAGATGTCTAGTCTGTTTTAGCCACAAAGAACAGGAGAAACAGAAGATGGTTCTTGTGGCCCGCACCATTTCCAACTGCTCTTTTATTTTGCATCTAAAATCCACTGGCGAGCTTGGTCTTTCCACTCTCGTACCACCCTTGCGTTTTGCGCACGTAGTCGTGCCACGACTTAGCGTCGCGGAACCGGCCGGCCTCGGTCCAGTCCGCGCCAGCGCAGACGACAAGCGCGGTACCGTGCATTTTCAATGGCTCTGTCATTATCATCTTCGCGCCTTCTGGCCCGTCGGCAAGCGCGACACCGCCCATGCCCGGCATCGCGAATATCGCGCTCATCATCGAACCCTCCTCGCCCTCGCGGTTGTGCGGCTTCTCGAAGAGGGAGACTATGAGCTTCTTTTCGTCTACGAAAAGGTCGCCCGTGTGTTCGCGCTCGGCGCTTAAGTCGAGCCCTACGCCAACCTCGACACCCTCGATCGGCGCATCCTTTGAAAACGTCACCGCCTCTGTGAAAAACGAGCGTCCTTTCTCCAGGACAATCCCAAGTGTCATCGTGCCGCCAATCGGGAGCTTGTAGTCGAGCTCGAACGAACAGTATTCCTCACAGTTCGTGCGTATACGATAGGCCACCCAGTTGCCGTAGTCGGGAAGCCACTTGCCGTCCTTCCTGAACGACACTCCGCCTACGCCGCGCCCCGGGCCTACGGCGTAGTCGTCCATTCCAAGGCCATTGACGTTCTTGTGCCAGTTGCCGTGTTTCCCCGGCTCACGCAGGAGATGCACAACGAAGTTGTTTGTCGTCGCCTTATTGAAGACATCGATGCCGCTCCACTTGTGCGGATCGCCCGGCCCGTATGCGCGGAAACCCACTCTGTCGTTCTCCCAGAAGAAGTCGTTCGCCCGCTCCGGCGCCTCCCCGCAGAGGCATGTGGCCGCTATCAATATTGCCGTAATCATAGCCCTCCTCCTTGCTGTAGTCCGCTTGCTGTCTCCCCTTGCTGTTGTACGCTTGTTGTCCTCCCTCTTCCCAAGTCGGCCCTCGAAAAGCCAGAAGAGAGGTCGCCAATCGCCTTTGCCGCGAGGTTAAGCCATTCAAACCGAGCCTTGCCGTAACTCGTGCGAGCTGCGCCAGTCTCGCGCGGCGCGAATGGCGACAGCTGAAGAAGCCGCCCCTCAGCACATAAATCGAAATCTCCGCCCCACGGCTTGTAGTAGCGACCCATGCCCTCGGCGAGCAACTGCACCACCCTCCCGCCACGGGCAATGGCCTCGGCCTTGACAGCTTTCTCTCCCGGGGAAATCCAGGGGCTAACAAGCACAGCTCCACGCTCGGCCCTTGCGCCCAGCTTCGTGACGAGTTCGGCAAGCTTGCCGTCTGGCGTTGCCGTCGATATTCTAACGCTCACGAGGAGCGGGGCGTCCAATAAGAACGGGTTGCCGACGGCAGTCCAGGCCAACTTGCCTCCCTCCGACTGCTGTTCTTCCTTGCTGTCGTACGCTTGCTGTTCTTCAAACGCCCTCTGAACCCGATTACCCTTCTTTGGCTTTGCAATCTCCTCGCCGGTCTCGACATCCCAGAGCTCGCCGCCATCTCGGGCAAAGGCGCGGAAATCCCAGCTGTCGGCGCCGGCAACGCCAGCCAGCGTCTCGCCCGCGCGCCCAAGCCGCCAATGCCTAAAGCCCATGACCTTCTTGAAAAGCCCCGGGTTGTTCTCCTTTATCCAGCGACGCTTGGCGTTTGCCAAGACATAGCTTATCTGCCTATGAAGCTGCCCCTTCGCAAGGCAAACCGAGTCGCGCCATATCGGATTCCATACACTGCGGCCGATGCGCCTCTCGACCTCGCCGGCAAAAAAGGCAACGACCTCGTCGAGAACAGCCGCCCCTTCCTCTGTTATGTAGACAATGCCGTGGAAGTGGTCGGGCATTATCGCATTGTAAGTAGCCCTAACTCCGGGAAACTTCGCCACGATCGCCTGCCATGACTCGTAAACCGCCCGGCCTTCCTCGGTGCGTTCAACGCCCCACTCTCTCAGAATGCCAAAGACATTGGCCCTCGGCTCGGTGACAAGCGTTATCATATAGTTGCATCGAGAGTCATAGCACCAGCCCAAGAGCCCCTTGTGGCGCATGGGAGTGACAGCAAGCGTACTACAACAAGTGTCGCCGCCAGCCCCTTGCCGTCGGCTCTTGCTGTCGCTCCCTTGCTGTTGTACGCTTGCTGTCATTCCTTGCTGCCGCTCCCTTGCTGTTGTACGCTTGCTGTCATTCCTTGCTGCCGCTCCCTTGCTGTTGTACGCTTGCTGTCATTTCGCCCTTCTGATCCTCAGCCAATTCACCGCGCACATGCCGAGCGCGAGAAGCCCCGCGAGAGCGGCGCCAATCCACTTGAGCGTGACCGTGAGGTGGTAGATCGACCAGCACCAGAGCGCCGAGGCGAAGTCGAGAGCCGCGCCGCCCTCAAATCCCTCTGGCACGGCGATGCCGTCGCAGTTCGCCGCGGCGATCGCCTTGGTGAACGCGGGGGTTAAGTTCGTGACGAAAAAGAGCCCCGCAACAAGCGCAACAAGCCCGATGACAAACGTCTTCGGCACATTGCCCTTCGTGACCGGCAGCACACACGGGAAAAGGTAGAACATCCCCGCGAGCGACGCGAGCGGCAGAAACTTGTTGCCCGGCAGGAAGACCGACAAAAAGAGAATCACCGGAATCAGCAGAATCGAGACGACGAGCGTCGTCGGGTGGCCGATCACGAGCGCGGGGCTCATTCCGATGTTGATTGGTTGGGTGGTTTGGTGGTTAGGTAGTTCGGTGGTTGGCCTGCGCTTTTCAAGGATAGCGCGGATGCTGTCGCATATCGGCTTGAGGCCCTCGATGAAAAGCGAGGTGATGCGCGGGATGAGCTCCATCACCGCGCCGACAGTGACACCGAGCTTCAAAATGGACGGAATCGAATCGACGACACCCTTCCACGAATCGCACCGCAAGGCGCCGATGCCGCAGCCGATCACGAGGCCAAGAAAAAGCGGCTCGCCGAGAAGACCGAACTTCCTCTTCATTCCCTCTGCGTCGATGTCGAGCTTCGAGAAGCCGGGGATGCGGTCGAGGAGCCAGCCAATCGCCACCGCAAACGGCGTGAAGCTCTGGCAGAACGGCTGGGGAATGGAGATGCCGTCCATGTCCTTGTAGTAGGACTGGAACCCCTTCGCCGTGAAGTCGGCCATGCAAAGCGTAATAACGTAGAGAACGATCGCCGCGTAGAACGCCCAGCCAAGCGAACCGGTCGCAAAGAACACCATCGCGCCGAGGAACGCGAAATGCCAGTAGTTCCAGAGGTCGATGTTCACCGTGCGCGTCGTCTTCGTCAGCAGCATCACGACGTTTACGCCGAGGCACACGGGGATGATGAACGCGCCGACCGCGCATGAGTACGCAACCGCCGCGGCGGCTGGCCAGCCGAGGTCGAAGAACGGAAGGTTCAGGTGGTAGAGGTCGGTCATGCCCTTCAGCGCCGGACCGAGGCTCGTGGTGAGGAGAGCCGTGACTACGCCGAGCCCCACGAAACCGACGCCGACGAGCAACCCCGACTTCAGCGCCTTGGCGGGCTTGATCCCGATCAGCACCCCGAGCACGGCGAAGATGACCGGCATCATCACCGCCGCGCCGAGCCCTATTATGTATGCGAACGCCTCCTTCATCGCCCGCTCTCCCTGTACCGCAGCAGCGCCTCGAGGAAATAGTAGTCGCCGTAGTCGAGCGGCACGTCGACCTCGCTGTTCGCCGGCTTGTGCCCGACGCCGTGCTTGAGCAGCCAGTGTCCGTTCTCGTCCCCCTCGGAGAAGTACGCCGGCGACGAGAGCGCGAGAAGCTGCTTCGCCGCGAAGGCGCGGTAGGCTGCGCCCTTCTTGCCGCCGACGAGGCGTGCAAGCTCCACCAGCGCCGAGGCCATGACCGCGCCGGCGGAGCTGTCGCGCTCCTCGCCGGGCGCGCCGAAGTCCCAGTATGGGATGCCGTCCGCCGGCATGTTCGGATGCCCGATGGCGTAGTCGGCGAGCTTCGCGGCGAAGTCGAGGTAGCGTCTCTCGCCCGTCTCGCGGAACATCATCGAGTAGCCGTAGATCGCCCAGCTCTGCCCGCGGCTCCACGCCGTCTCGCAGGAGCGTCCCTGTCCGCGGCGGATCTCCTGCACCACGCCGACAAAGCCAGGGCGCTGGTCGTAGTTGAGCACGTGGAACACGCCGCCGTCGGGACGGAAATGGTGCTTCATCGTCGTGTCGGCGTGCGAGCGCGCGATTTCGTCGAAGCGCCGGTCCCCGCCCTTCGCCTTCGCCGCCCACTCAAGCAGCTCGAGGTTCATCATGTTGTCGGGGATGACCAGGAACTCCCGCTTCTCGTTCAGCGCGCCCCAGCTCCTTATGAGGCCAAGCTCGGGGTTGAACCGCTTCGAAAGCGAATCCGCCGTCTCGACGAGCAGCGCGTCGTACTTGTCGGTCTTGAGAAGACGGCGCGCGTTGCCGTACGAGCAGTACATGATGAAGCCGACGTCGTGGTTGTCCGTCACCTTGGAATTCGGCGCGAGCGTCTCCGTCCAAGCGGTCGCCCGATCCTTGAAGAACTCGTCTCCGGTCGCCTCGTAGAGATACCAGAGCGAGCCCGGGAAGTGCCCCGAGGTCCACCAGTAGATGGAGCGCATGTCGAGCTTGCCGGTCTTGGCGTTCCAGCCGTGCGGAACCCGGCGATCGCCATGCGGCTTGGCGCCGTGCGGCACCGCCTCCTTCGCATCTCCCGCTCCCTTGAGCGGCGTCGCCGCCGCGTCCAGGGCCCGGTAATGCTCCGCGGCCTTGGCGAAGATCTCCGGCATGCGGGCAATCAAGACGTCTTCTGCCGCGGTCGCAGTCGCGGCAAAGAGCGCCAACATCATCAGTGCTGTGTATTTCATTCGTGGTTTGTGATTAGTGGTTCGTAATTCAGGGTTAGACAAGCGGACATCGAACGAAGCTGTCGGCAGAGCAGGTGGCGACGGCCTTCGGGCAGCGCGGATGGAACGCGCAACCCTTCGGCCAGTCCCACGGCGGCGGCACCGTGCCGGGGATGTCAGCCAGCGGCGCGTCCCGCGGCGCGTCCAGCCGCGGCACTGCGGCAAGAAGGCCCTGGGTATACGGGTGCCGCGGATGCGCAAGCACCTCCGCCACCGCGCCGGACTCCACCACCTCGCCGGCATACATCACGTAGACTTCGCGGGAATAGGCGGAAACCAGCCCCAGATTGTGGGTGATGAGCAGCACCGCCATCTTCCGCTCGTCGGCGATGCGCGCGATGAGGTCGAGCACCTCCTTCTGGGTGGTAACGTCCAGCGCCGTCGTCGGCTCGTCCGCCACCAGCAGCTCCGGATCCTGCGCCAACGCCGAGGCGATCATCACCCGCTGCTGCTGCCCGCCGGAAAGCTCGCATGGATGCTTCTTCGCGGACTCCGGCGGCAGCCCCACCGCCTCAATGAGCTCCGCGACGCGGCGGAGACGGTCTGGACGCGAACCTGCGCGCATCCCCTCCTCGATCTGCGCGCCGACTTTCATCACCGGGTCGAGCGACTGCATCGGGTTCTGGAACACGTACGCGATCCGCGGGCGGCCGCGGATCTCGCCGGTGATGCTCGCGCGGTCGACGAGGCCGCCGAGCGCCAGCGCGGTCAGCGACTTGCCGCACCCGGACTCGCCCACGAGCGCGACGCGTCCGTTCTCCGGCACCCGAAAGCCGACCTTCCGCACCGGCACCGAGACGCGTCCCTCGAACGCGAACTCGATGCGCAGATCCTCGACTTCGACCAGCATGCGACGCCCCTCAGCGCTTCGCGCCGCCCTTCTCCGCAACCGGCAAGGCGTCGAGGCGGAACCGCCGCTCGCCGCCCGCGGGAACCGACCGCGTGAGCGCGTCTGCGTCAAGGTCCAGCTCCGCCATCTCCACGAGGTCGAACACCGCCACCCGATCCTTGAACCCGAGCGCGGCAAACGAAATATTGAATTCAAAAGGCTTGTCGCCGTCGTTGCGCAGGACGAGGAACACCGCCTTGCCGCCCGCGCCAGCCACCCCGCGGAAACGCACGGTCGCCTTCGGGTCCTTCTGCGCGAGCGACCGCTCCTCGCCCTCGCCGCAGAGACGCGCAGCGTCGGCAAGCGCCTTCGCCGCCATATCCTCTCCGACCGCGCCGCCATCCGCCGCAAGCGCGCGCCGGGCCGCGTCGGCCATGCGCAGGACGGCGAAGGCGCGCGCGGCGACGGCGGGACGGTCCGCCGCGCCCACTCTGCTCGTGTTGACGAAGGCTATCGACGCCTCCGGCGAGACACGCATCCGCATCTCGCAGGTCGGGCAATCGCGGAAGCGCACCCTGAACGCGCCTTCGCGCAGCTCCGCCGCGCCTCCGTCCAGTCCGGAATCGGCCACCACCATCGCAACCGCCACCACAAGGAATGGCAGCGCACACGCGAGCGCTGCGACATACGGAATCCTGTGCTTCATCCCCATGCCGCGTATTATACCATATTCGCCTGCCATCCGTAGCCCGGCAGGGCGAAGGATGGCGGTTCGCGGCTCTGGACCTGTGATTACGACTTGGCGGAACGGCGCATGACCAGCCTGGAGACAACGAGGTAGGCGAGCGCAAGCACCACCGCCGCGGCGACGACGAGCGGCAGGTGGGCGGTCGCCATCTCCTTGCCGCGGGTGCAGAGCTCGAGGTAGCCAATGTCGGCGGTGGAGCGGCCAATCGCGTAGCCGACCGCCGCGAGGATGGCGGTCCATACCCCAGCGCCAAGCGCGGTGAAGAGCGTAAACTCGCCAAGCGGCATCCGGGCGATGCCGGCGGGAATGGATATGAGCTGGCGGATCGCCGGCAGCATGCGGCAGACGAAGGTCGTCGCCGCGCCGTAGCGGTTGAAGACCTCGCAGGCGCGATCCAGCGCGGCAGGCTTGAGGAAGAACCACCGCCCGTAGCGCTCGAGGAACGGCTTGCCGACCTTGAGCGCCAGGAAGTAGTTGACGTACGCGCCGGCGAGCGAACCGGCCACGCCGACCACCACGGCAACGGACACCGCCGCCAGCGGCGAACCGAACCCCAGCTCGCCGCGCGCGGCGAGAAACCCGGCCGGAATCATCACCACCTCGCTCGGGAACGGCACGAAGCTCGACTCGATGGCCATGAAGACGAACACGAACACGAGCCCCCACGTCGGCGCAAGCGCTGCGATGGTGTCGAGATGCGATGCGATGGTCTCAAGCATAGCGGCCAGCCCTCACTTCAGCAGCAGCTCGCACGGCTCCGCATCCGAGTCGTAGGTCTTCATCTGGTCGAACTCGCTCTGGTAGGCGCGCACCGCGAACGGAACCTTCATTCCCGCCTGCGGCGATACGCCGAGCGCTTTCCAGGGAACGGACAGCTCCACCCGCACAAGATTGGGATTCGGATGGCCGCTTTTGCCCTTGCCGAGCGCGACCACCTTCACGGCGGCGCCGAGCGAGGCGGGAAGCGTCTCCGTAGTGCCGTCGTGGAACGCGCGGATCTTCCGCCCCTCGCCGAGGTCGAGCTCGATGCCGTCATCCTTGCCCCAGCTGGAGCCAAAGGACATCTTGCCGTTGGCGAAGTTGGCGGCGAGGAAGGAGGCGTAGAGGTTGTCGTCGTCCCAGGCGAAGCGCGCGAGCGCGGACGAGAACCCGGTCTGGTGTCCGTCGCCGCGGCGGTCGATGTGGAAGAAGTCCCCTTCCCACTCGCCGTTCCCGAACTTGCCGTCCACCGCCGGCGCCTTCGGCGCGCGGGCAACCTCCACCGGACCGCGCCGCGGCTGCGGCACCCGCGGTGGATTCCATTCAAACGGCGCGTCACGCCCGTTCGAGACCACGTTGCCGCGCCAGTCGGCGATGCCGTCGAGCCAGACGGTGTCGAGCTTGCCGCCGCAGAAGATGCGGTTGCCGGAGAACGTGCAGCCGACACTGCGCTCGAACGAGACCACCATGTCGCCGCCTTCGTTGACGAGGGTGTTGTTCCGCACCACGATCCCCGCCGACATGTGGTTGTGGATCGGCACCGGCATCCCCTCGGCGTAGTTGCCCTCCACCACCGTGTCGCGCGAGTTCTCGTCGGCGTAGTAGGCGTGGACGCCGAAGCCGGTGCCGCAGGCGACGACGTCCTTGACCACGTTGCCGCGCATCGCGCCGTCCACGAACAGCCCGTAGACCGCCGCGCCGTCGTGCAGCACCTGCATTACATGGTGGATGAAGTTGTCCTCGACGCGGTTGCGCTCGCCGAAGACGATGAGTCCGCTGTAAGGCACGTTCTTGACTTCGTTCCCGGCGATGACGATGTCCGAACCGCTCGCGAACACTCCGCACGAGGCGCGGTGCACCAGCCCGGCACCGCTGACCAAGGAACGCCGAACGACGACATTCGCGCCCGAGACGAACGCCGCGCACGCGCCGCAGGAGCCGATCGAGCAGCCGTCGATCAGGACGTCGCGGCTGCCGCCGATGTTGAGCCCCACGCCAGCGGTGTTCCTTATCCCCACGCCACGGAGCTCGAGGCGGTCCACCTTGCGGATGACCACCGCCGCCGGCGCGGAAATGCCGCCGAAGCCGGCGCCGGCGCCGTACGGCGGCGTCGCGCCGGAAAACACTATCCCCTCGATCCTCACGTCGCATCCGCCGTTCACCACCATGACATGCCGCAGCACCGGACGGATGAAGTCGAGCTTTTCCACCTCCTCGCCCGGCAACGGCTGGTAGTAGACCCGACCCTCGCGGCGGTCGAGGAACCAGCGGCCAGGCGCCATGCCCTCGCGGACGTTGAAAAGCTCGTACTCGAACTTGCCCTGCGCGCCCATCGGCCAGTCGGGACGCTCCTTCACCTTGACCACCTTCGCCGCACGGTCGATGCTCTCGACGGTGCAGAGCGAATCGGACCACATGTGCAGGAGATGGACGTCGGCGCTCGCGAGATCCATCGAGTCCGGGATGTCCTTAGCGTCGTAGGGCATGACGCGGTTCTCGTCGTCGGTCGGCGGACGCGACCAGTGTCCCGCCAGGTTGGGGAGGAGGAACGCGCCGAAGCGCGCGGAATGCTCGAAGCGGTTGGTGCCGCCGGGCAATACCGCCGTCTCCACCCAGCGCCCTTCCTTCACCAGCGCGCGGAAGAAGAGCGGCTTGGAGTCCGCCCCCTTCGCGTCGGCCGCCCAGAACGGCGTTCCCTCGACCCGTCTCCAGCCGGTCACCTTCGTGCCGCCGCAGAGCTCGACCTCGCCGGGACGCTCCGCGCGGAGGACAAGCCCCGTCACCGCGGCGACTTCGAGCGGACGTTCCAGAAGATAGCGTCCCGCCCGGACCACGATCTCGCGCGGCGCGGCCGGATCCTTCGCGGCGGCCGCGAGCGCCTGCTCAAGCTCGTCCGCCGTGCCTACGGCCACCGACCCGGCCGAGGCCGCCGCAGCCGCCGCCAGCACAGCGCCGGCAAGCACCGATTTCATGCTTATGTCATTTTTCATTGGTGTGAATTATACCATATCCAGCCGCCGGCGTGCGGCTGTCCCTCCCGCTGGACCGCCACGTTCGTGCGCTGATTTTTGGTATAATACCCACCATATGAACGAGAAACTCAAGCAGACACTGAAGGCGTGGCCGGCGATCGCGGCGACGACGATCGGCCTGTGCTTTCTCACCAAGCTCGTCGCCGGCTGGTTCGGGATCGACCTCCCCGACCAGCAGAACGTAGACGTCGCCCGCATGCTGCTGCTGCATGCGTTCGACTCCGGCAGGCACTTCTTCTCCGCCGCGTTCTTCCTTGCGCAGGTACTCGTGCTAATGCCTGCGATAGAGGAGCTGATCTTCCGCCTGCCGACGCGCTGGCTGAGGCATCCAGCCTGGTGGGCTCCCCTCTCGGCGATCTTCTCCGCCGTGCACTATATCGCGCAGCCGTTCCCGGACGCCGCCTTCATCGCGCTGTTCTTCTTCGGCGTCGCCCAGTGCTGGCTGTACAGGAAGACGGACCGCATCTGGTGCCCGATGCTCAACCACGCCCTCTTCAACCTGACGAACGTGGTGCTGTTGCTGACAATCGGCATATGAAAGTCAGGTTCGAGACCTTCGGCTGCCGGCTCAACCGGGCCGAGGCGCTGCAGCGCGAAGCCGACTTCCTCGCCGCCGGCTGGGAACTGGTCCACGACTTCATGGACGCCGACCTCGTGGTCGTGCGCGGCTGCAGCGTCACCGCCAAGGCGCAGGCGGAGTGCGAGCACCTCATCGCGCGCATCCGCCGCAAGCGCCCCGACGCCAAGGTCCTGGTCGAGGGCTGCCTGAGCGCCAAGGGCGGCGACGACCCGCTGCCTCCTTCGGACGGCTCCGCGCTGCCGAAGCGCACCGCCCGCGCCTTCCTCAAGGCCCAGGACGGCTGCTCGTGCCACTGCTCGTTCTGCATCGTGCCGCAGTTCCGCGGCAAGCCGCAGTCGACGCCGTTCGACGACCTCCTCCGCCGCGCCGAGCGGCTGCGGGACGAAGCCGGCTACGGCGAGATCGTGCTCACCGGCTGCAACCTCTCGCTCTACTCAAGCGGCGGCAAGCGGCTCCCCGACCTCGTCTCGGCGCTAGCGGCGCTCGGCGGCTTCCGCCTGCGCCTGGGGTCGATCGAGCCGGGCGCCGTCGCGAAGGAGACGGTCGCGGCGGTCGCGGAAAGCCCCAACGTCTGCCGCTCGCTCCACCTCTCGGCGCAGTCGGCGTCGAGCACCGTCCTCGGCGCCATGCGGCGGTCCTACAGCGTGCAGGAGCTCGAGTCACTGCTCTCGCGCATCGACACGCTGCTGCCGAACTGCGGACTGGGCTGCGACATCATGACCGGATTCCCCGGCGAAACGGAGATGGACTTCCGCCAAAGCGCCGCGTTCGTCGCGCGGCACTGCTTCTCGAACGTCCACGCCTTCCCCTTCTCCCGCCGGCCCGGCACCGTAGCCGCCTCGCTTCCGAGGCAGTGCGACCACGAAACGAGGTCCGAGCGCGCGCACGAGATCGCCGACATCGCCCGCCGCAACCGCGCCGACTTCGCCGCCGCCTTCCGCAGCCGCGAGGTGGAGATCGTGGTGGAGGACGAAGAGGACGTCGCCGGCTGGACAAGCGAATACCTCTGGTGCACAGTGCCTACCGCGAAGCGCGGCGACTTCCCGCGCAAGTCGATCCGCCGCGTCCGCGTCGTCTCCGCCGAGTCCGGCAAGCTCGTCGCCGCGCCGGTCTCAGCCCTGTAGGCGGCGGACTTCGGCGAGGAAATCGCGGTCGCCGGTGCGCACCTCGACGCGGTCCGCCGCGCCGAGCCAGCGCGCCATGCGCAGGAAGTCGCAGACGAAGCGGTCGGCGCGGTGGGGTCCGGTGCCGCCGGTATAGGTTATCCGCACTCCGCCATCAACCTCCGAAGACGCGTGCGGCCCGTCGAAGACGATCCAGACGCGGTCGTTCGGATTCGCCGCGGCCATTGCCTTCGCCTGGCGAACGAGCTCCTCGCGGCTCATAGCGGTCCGCTGCGAGCCGAGGATCATGTTCCAGCCGTCGAGGACGACTACCTTGCCGCCTTCTCCGAGCGAATCGAGGTCGCGGGCGGCGACGAGCGCGAGGTCGAAATGGGTCTTGAGCGACTGCGCCTCGTCCCGCAGCCGCTGGTTCTCGGCGCGTAGCTTCGCGATCTCGGCCTTGAGTTCGCGGATGTGGACGGCGCGGGCGCCGATGATGGCGTCCTGGGCGCTCATGTCAGGGTAGCGGACGCGTAGCGGTCGCGTCCCGAGAGGTCCTTGGCAATGCGTATGTCGCCGAAGCCATAGCTTTCCATCATCCGGCGCACCGCCTCGCCCTGGGTGTCGCCGATCTCGAAGAACACCGCGCCGCCGGATTTAAGCAGGTTGAGCGCGTCGGCGAGGTAGCGGTCGTAGAAGTCTAGCCCGGTGGCGCCGCCGTCGAGCGCGAGGCGCGGCTCGAAGTCCCGCACCCGCGGGTCGAGCGTGTCCACGACCGCGCTTTCGATGTAGGGCGGATTGGACACTATCGCATCCACGCACTGCGGCTCGTCGAAGTCGTCGAGGCCGTCCATCACCGCGAAGCCAACCCGGTCCGCCAGCGAGCAGCGCTCGGCGTTCTCACGGGCGAGCGCCACCGCGTCCTCGCTCACGTCTGTGCCGAGGAAAGTCGCCTCGCCCCCGTACTCCTTCGCCAGGCTGAGGACGATGGCGCCGGTGCCGGTGCCGACGTCGACGACGAGCGGCGGGGCGGGACGGTCGGCGCCGCGGAGCCATTCGAGGACGAGCGAGACCAGCCCCTCGGTCTCGGGGCGCGGAATCAGCGCACGGCGGTCGCACTTGAGCGTAAGGGTGCGGAAGTCCCACTCGCCGAGCACGTACTGCAGCGGCTCGCCCTTCGCCAGACGCGCCATTCCGCGGCGCATCGCCGCCAGATGCCGCTCCTCGGCGATGCGGTCGAGCGACGCCGAGAGAAAGCCGCGCCCAACGCCGAGCAGCCGCGCCGCGAGCAGCTCCGCGGCGACGGCGGAATCGGGCACGCCCTTCGACGCGAGGAAGGCAGCGGACTTGCCGACCACCTCGCGCCACGTGAGCTGCCGCGACTCGCCTGCCGTTTCCATCCCGCGGCCGCAGGGCCGTCAGAACGGCATGTCGTCGATGTCGCCCGCGTCGGCCGGGACGTCCGGCTCGGCCGGAGCCGGCACCGGCTCGGTGGACGAGCCGTCGGCCTCGAGGACCTCGATCTTGAGCGCGGTCAGGTCGATGAAGTACTGCACTCCGCGCTGGCCTTCCCAACGGCGGCCGTCGATGACGAAGCGCACCTTCACGCGCTGGCCCTTATGCACGCTGTCCAGCAGCGAGCAGTTGTCCTTCTTGAAGCTGAACTTGACCGGGTTGGGGTACTTGCTCGGACTGTCCACGTCGTTGCCGACGATGAACTCGCGCTTGGTGAAGCCGCTCGCGAAGGTCTGGACGGGGAAGACCTCCTCGACCATTCCGGTGTATTCGAAAACCTGAGACATATTTGCTGTGACTCCTTGTTGGTGCTTGTTGCTTGATATCGGTGGCGCCGGCTCAGCCCTTCTGGCGGATCGCCTTGATGAGCTTGGGGATGACGACGTTGAGGTCGCCGACGATGCCGTAGTGCGCGACCTTGAAGATCGGCGCGTCCTTGTCGGTGTTGATCGCGATGATCTTCGCGGAGTCCTTCATGCCGGCGAGGTGCTGCACCGCGCCGGAGACGCCGCAGCTGATCATGAGCGCGGGACGGACGGTGACGCCGGTCTGGCCGATTTGGCGCTCATGCTCGCAGTAGCCGAGGTCGACGGCCGCGCGGCTTCCGCCAACCGCGCCGCCGAGGACGCCGGCGAGGTCGTGGAGGAGCTTGAAGTTCTCCTTCGAGCCGACGCCCGCGCCGCCGCAGACGATGATGCGCGAGCCCTTGAGGTTGACCGTCGACGTCTTGCGGACGATCTCCACCACCTCGACCGGGATCTCGACGCCGTCAAGGCGCGCGGGATGCTTCACGAGCTCGCCCGTCCGGCCCTCCTCGCGGGCAAGCGGCTTCATCACGCCCTCGCGCACGGTCGCCATCTGCGGCCAGTTGCGGGCGTTGACGATCGTCGCGATGATGTTGCCGCCGAACGCGGGGCGAATCTGGTGGAGGACGTTCGTGAAGGACTCCTTCGTCTTCTTGTCCTCGTAGTCGCCGATCTGGAGGTCGGTGCAGTCGGCGGTGAGCCCGCACCGGAGCGCGGAGGCGACGGAAGGCGCGAGGTCGCGGCCCATGTGCGTCGCGCCGAAGATCGCGATCTGCGGATTGACCTCCTTGACGAGCTCGACCATCGCGTGGCGGTACGCCTTGTTGCGGTAGACCCTGAGCGCCGGGTCGTCAATCAGGTGGACGACGTCGGCGCCGGCCTCGAAGAGCGGCTGCGCGAGCGATTCAACGCCAGATCCCATCAGGACCGCGCCGA